>NZ_JALKFT010000031.1:0-59417 GCF_023242945.1 Frankia umida | reverse complement strand
TTTCCGGCCGTCCGTCTCCCGCATGCAAGAATTAAATCACAATGTGCCATCCGTGTCCAGTTACTTTCGTTCTTCTTAGTATGGGCAAAGCATTGGGTCGAAGTCCTGGATGAGCTCGCCTATGAAAGTTCTGGTCGTGTTCCAGTTCGGGTCGAGCCATCGCGCGATCACAAGTCCGGTGACCCGTCGAACACCCTGTGCCTTGAGCGCGGCCGAGACGGACTGGAGATGACCGCCCGTGGTCCAGGTATCGTCAAGGAGAAGTACGTGCGTGGCTGGCGTCGACAAAGCCGTGAAGTGCGAGGCATTGAACGCGCGGGCGTCGTCGTCATAGGTATTGGCTGGGCGGATTCAAGTGGTCATAGCGACGCGTGCTTCGCCAGCAGATCATTGAGCCTTTTCAATGTTGGTTTTCTGTGAGGACGAGGACGGCTTGAGCGATGTTCCCGACGCGGCGGGGGCAGCCGCGGTAGCGGTCGAAGATATGCCAGTTCTTGAGGACCGCGAAGCCGCGTTCTCCTGGTGATCGGGTGGCGGCGTGGGCGCGGTTGTCGTTTTTGTGCTGGTCGGTGAGGTCGCGTTTCGGTGGTTTTTTGTGGGGGACGAGGAGTCGGGTTCCTTCGCCGCCGACGTAGCCCTTGTCGGCGTAGAGGTAGAGTTCGGCGCGGTCGACGGTGTCCAGGATGTGGTGGGCGCGGGCGGCGGTGAGATCGTGGGTGCTGCCGGGGAGCCCATCGGAGATCCACAGGAGCCGGCCGTGTGGGTCGGTGAGGCCCTGCAGGTTGATCCCGTGGTACTTGTGCTTGCCGGAGTAGTACAGCCTGTTGAGGGCGCGGACCCGGTTGGTGCGGACCACGGTGCCGTCGAGGATGAGGAAGTTGCTGCGGGTCCAGGCGAACGTCCACACGGCGGCGAGCAGGCTGCGACCACGGGTCACGAGCAGCTCGACGGCTTCACGCAGGTAGTTGTGGACGGTGCCGACGCTGACCTCGAACCCTGCGGCGAGCCGTTCGTAGGTGTCGCCGTGACGCAGGTGTGCGAGCACGAGCAGGGCCTGACGTTCCGGCGGCAGCTTGCGCCAGGTCCGCCGGCGGTCGTGGTCGTCGACAAGCAGGCCGGTCAGGAAGTCCAGGGTCGCCCGCGGCAGGTCGATGACGCCAGGGTAGGTTAGCAACGGAAGTCCTCGGTCAGGGCACAGTGGAGTAGACACCCTGTGATCTACCGGGGACTTCTCTTGTTTCCCCGACTCCATCAACAACTTTTGAGCATGTGTCGGCGTGCCCGTCGAGGGGCGTGCGGAGCACCGGACGATCCACAGAAATCAGTTCGTAAATCCATCTCAAAAACTTTGAAAATGCTCATTGAAGACCTTGACTGGCTTCGCCCAACCCAACGTCTGTCGTGGCCGTCCGTTCAGCTGTTCGGCCACCCTGTCAAGCTCGTCCTGAGTATGCAAAGAAAGACCAGTGCCCTTCGGGAAATGCTGACGCAGCAGCCCGTTCGACGCTCCTATGTCTGTCAAGAGCTGGCTGAGAGCTCGGTGGTGCGGGTCGCTGCTTCGATGCGGCGGTAGAGGCGTCGGGCGAGGGCGCGTTTGAGGGAACGTCGGACGTCGGGGCCTGGGTGGGGGTACGAAGGGTGTCGGCGGGGGTGAGCTGATCGGCGTCGGTCCAGGCGTGGGTGGCCTCATCCCAGAACGGATGATGGTCGGTAGCGGTCAGGGTGGCAGGACCGTGACCGGTGTCGACGGTGACCGCGACCAGAGGTTTCTTCCCCTGGCCCACGATCAGAGCGGTGACCGTGTGAGCCTCGGTGCGGCCGGTGTCCGGATCGGTGGACAGCACCCGATCACCGACCTTGACCTTCCGGATCGGTCTCGTGGAACCGTCCGCCAGGAGAACCTCGGTGTCACCGTCGAAACTGTTCGGTGTGCACGACCCCCCGGCGATGCCGGCCGCGCCGGTCTGGGAGCCGGCGCCGCTGGTGGTGTGCTGGCAGACACGAGCCTGGATGTCGTCGTAACGGTCGGTGAAGGGATTGCCCGTCTGCCAGCAGGTCTGGTCAGGAGTGACCGGCCGGCAGGCGGTCGCCAACGCGGCCACACCGGTACCGCTGCTGTCACACGGGTTCGACGCCAGATCCGCGATCGCCGGTGCCGGATCAGGCTGATCCGCGGCAGCCGGCTGGCCACCGTTGGCAGGCACAGCCGCCGGGCGGGCCGCGGGAGCGGTGCCTCGGGCGCCCGCGGCCGGCGTGTCACCGATGCAGCGCGCCGGCGGGGCGCACATCGCACCGTGGAACACATATCCCGCGGTCGGATCCGGAGTGGTGATACCAGGACCGGAGTTCTCACTCGCCTGCGCCTTGCGCTGCGGAAGATTCTCCCCGGGACTGTGCAGATCCAGCCGGGTCGCGGTGATTCCCTGAATGTTCTGCTGCGCCGCGGCCGCCGCCGGTGAGCCACCACCGACGCCGGCCCGCCCAGTGCTGCCTGCCGCGACGGTTGGCGGACGCGGAGCTGGTGAAGGGAACGTCGGCGACGTCGCGGGAGGCGAAGCTGCCGGTGCCCGGGGTGTACCAGCGCGCCTGCGCGGAGACCCGGGACGTCGACGGATCCGTCCACGATCCCTGGAAGCCCACCCGCAGACCTGAGGTGCCGGCGGCCACCGGGGTGCCGAACGGGCCGTAGTGACGGCTGTCGGTCAGCGAGACGCCGTTGGTCGTGAACGCGCCGATCACGTCACCATGGGTGTTGGACAGTGTCGCCCAGTTCCCCGCGGCCATGCTGGTGGTCACCGACGCGGGGTCGGTCCAGGAGGTCAGCCGGTCGGCGCGGTCATAGGTGTAGGTGGAGGTGCCGGCACCGGCGACGCCGGCGGGGCTGATCGTGGTGGACAGTTCGTTGTCGTCGTTGTCGTAGGTGTAGCTCTGGGCGCGCAGGGTGCCGCCGGGTCCGGCCAGGGTGTCGGAGGTGGTGCGGCCCAGGTCGTCGTCAGCCGGCCGGCGAGGTCGTAGCCGAGGGTGCGGGTCGCGGAGGTGACTCCGGTGCCGGCGCGGCGGGGCGGCGTTCTGTGTTGCTCGCCCGCTTGGACGGCCGGGACCTGGCCGCCGCGTCACTACCCGGGCACACGGTGACGGTCACCGTGACCATCCCCAAGGATGCCCGCACCGGCTGCCCGGCCCGGGAGATCCTCACGACGCGGATCGGGAACATCGACCCGGGCATGTTCGCCGGCTCTCGCGTCGCGGCACCGGGCTCCGGATCGATCATCCCGCTCTCGCCGTCGCCCTCGGGAACACCCGCCGCACCGTCGACGGCGCCGACATCCGTGTCACCGACATCCGTGTCACCGACGTCGACACCACCGACACCACCGACACCACCGACACCACCGACACCGTCGCCGACCTCGCCTTCGTCGCCGCCCGCACCGGAGCGTGCGGCGACGTCGGAGTCGTCGACGGCCGCGGGGTCAACGTCAACGTCCGAGGCGGTGGTGGAAGGGTCGACGCGGACGGCCGCTCCGGCGGGCTCGCCGGCCGGGCGGTCGGGTCAGGACGCCGGGTGAGGTGCGGGCAGTGTCGCCAGCACGCCGGTCAGGGCGTCGACGACGGCGGGCTGCTGGTCGACCAGGTAGAAGTGGCCGCCGGTGAAGTGGCGCAGCTCGAAGGACGCGCTGGTGTGCTCGCGCCAGCGTTCGGCCTCGGCGGTGGTGACCCGGGAGTCGGTGTCACCGATCAGGGCGACGACGGGAATGTCGAGCACCGCGTCGGGACCGGGCTCGTAGGTCTCGATGGCCTGGTAGTCGGCCCGGGTCGGCGGGACGATCAGTTCGAGCAGTTCGGGTTCGGCGAGGATGCGCGGGTCGGTGCCGCCGAGGCTGCCCAGCTCCGCGATGAACGCGGCCTCGGGCAGACGGTGGTAGGACTCCTCGCGCAACGTCGACGGCGCGCGCCGCCCGGAGACGACCAGCACGGCGGGCCCCGGCCGCTGGGCGGTGGCCAGCCGCCGGGTCACCTCGAAGGCGACGACCGCGCCGAGGCTGTGCCCGAAGAACGCCAACGGACGGTCATCGTCGAGGGCCCCGACGACCTCGGCGATCTCGTCGGCCAGCGGCGCGATCGCGGTGTGGGCGGCCTCCAGACGACGATCCTGACGGCCCGGGTACTGCACGGCGAGCACATCCGCCACCGGTGCCAGCGCCTTCGCCAACGGGACGAAGAAACTCGCCGACCCGCCGGCGTGCGGGAACAGCAGCAGCCGTGGCCCACCCGCCGGAGCGGGCTGGAACCGCCGCAACCACCGTTCGCCGTCCGCAGAGATCCCCATCACCGCATCATAGGAGACCTACCCGCTCCATCCGGTCAAAGTCGGACGCCTCGCTCCACTTCACCGTCCACCTGGCCGATGCCCGGTAGCCCAGCACCACCGGACGCCCCCGGACCACCGGACAGCCCGACGACATCGGACGGCCCAACAACATCGGACGGCCCAGCAGCACCAGACTGCCCGGGAACACCGGGCGGCCCGGGCTTCGACTGGGCCCACGATCGTTGGGCGGCCCAGGCCACCAGTGCCGCGACCGCCGAGATCGCGCCGCCGACGTACAGCCCGGCTCGGGCGTCCGCGACGGCGGTGAGCCCGCCGACGAGCGCGGCGCCCAGGGGGGTCGTCCCCTGCATGATGAGGGTGTAGAGCGCCATCACCCGGCCGCGGTACTCCGGGTCACTGCCCAGTTGGACGCGGTGGTTCGCCGCCTGCATGAAGTACAGCGAGGCGAAGCCGGTCACGGCGAACAGGCCGAACGCCGCCGCGAAGCTCGGGGCGAAACCCGCGGCCGCCTCCGCCAGACCGAACCCGAACGCCGCCGACATCACCAGCCGCGCGGACGGCCGGGTCCGCCGCGTGGTCGTGAGCAGCGCCGCGACCAGCGAGCCCACGGCGAGCCCGGTGGTGAGCAGCCCGAACTCCGCCGCCCCCGCGTCGAACACGGTCCGGGCCATCAACGGGACCGTGAGCTGGAAGTTCATCCCGACCAGTCCGACGGCGGCGACCAGGCCCAGCACCACCACCAGATCCCGCTCGCCGCGGATGTACCGCAACCCGTCGACGACCCGCACCGACCGCGCCGGATCCCGCACCGACCGGCGGATCTCCTGCGGACGCATGAGCCGCAGCCCGACGACGGTCGCCAGGAAACTCCCGGCGTTGATCGCCATCACCGGCCCCGTGCCGACGGCGGCGATGAGCGGCCCGGCCGCCGCGGGCCCCACGATCCGGGCGACGTTGAAGTACCCCGCCGACAACGCCGACGCGTTCGGCAGCAGCGCGCCCCCCACCAGTTCGCTGATGAACGCCATCCGCGTCGGCGCCTCCACCGCGTTCACCACCCCGACCGCCGACGCGAACAGGCACACCTGCCACAGCCGCACCGCCCCGCTGAACACCAGCACCGCAAGCCCCGCCGCCAGCACACCCGAGATCACGTTCGCCCCGGTCAGCAGCGCCCGCTTGTCATACCGGTCGGCGAGCCGCCCGCCGTACAACGTCAACAACAGCACCGGCGTGAACTGCAACGCCGTCACCAACGCCAGCGCGTTACCCGGGTTGTCGCTCAGCGACAACACCAGCCAGTCCTGGGCGGTGTACATGGCCCAGGTCCCGGTGACCGACAGCACCTGTCCCATCGCGAAGAGCCTGAAGTTGTGGACCCGCAGCGCCCGAAAAACCCCGCCATCCCCACCGGTCCGCGCCTTGTCCACTACCACCGCTCCCCCGCTTCCACTGCCGCTTTCACCCACATCCGCCCCATCCACCGCCTCTTTCCGGTCCGCACCGGCAGTCGCGTCCGCACCCACACTCCCACCGCGCCCGATGGCTTTCTCCTCCCCGTGCGCGCCGTGCCCGCGATCACTTCGTTCCCATCGGCCACCCAGCCGGGCCGCGCGCCCGACGGCGTGGTTCGGAGCTGCTTTCGAGGTGCGCGGGGACCCGCGGCGCGCCACCGCTCACCCGGCCCCGTCCGCTACGACCGTCCGTGGCCGACTCGCGGATCCGCGGTCCGCGGTCCGCGGTCCAGATCGACGGTCCGCAGTCCAGGTCCACGGTCCAGGTCCAGATCCACGGTCCGCGGTCCGATGCCGAGGCCTGTTCGGTCTCGTGCCGAGGCCTGTTCCGGATTCGACCCCCGGAAATACCGAACAACCCTCGGCGTTCCGAGCCGGCACGCGTTTCCTTTGGGTGTACGTCGCGTCCCCGCGGCCAGGTCGGGTCGGACGTCGGATGATCCCACGCCAAGGCGCCGAGCCAGGGCTCCGATACCTCCGCGGTGACCCCGAACGGAGCTTGATCACACCCTGCCGAGGTTCGGCGAAGAAAAACCGACCTCGAAGGGAAGCCCACCACGACCGACCGACCGAACGAACGAACGGTTACAGGCCTCGGCCGGGGTTGAGGATGCCGGTGGGGTCGAAGGCGGCGCGCAGGCGTCGTTGCAGGTCGTGGCTGTGGGAGCCGAGTTCGGTGGCCAGCCAGCGGCGTTTGAGGATGCCGATGCCGTGTTCGCCGGTGATGGTGCCGCCGAGTTCCAGGGCGAGTTCGAAGATCTGTTCGGCGGCGTGCCAGGCGGCGGGGGGCAGCTCGGGGCTGGCGGGGTCGACGACGATGATCGGGTGCAGGTTGCCGTCGGCGGCGTGGGCGAGGGTGTAGATGTCGACGCCGGTGGCGGCGGCGATGTCGGTGACGCGGGCGATGGCCGTCGCGAGCTGGCTGCGGGGGACGGCGATGTCCTCGATCAGGGGGCGGCCGAGGCGTTCGAGGCTGGGCAGGGCGGCGCGGCGGGCGGCGAGCAGGGGTTCGGCGGTGGCGTCGTCGGTGCTGCGGTGCACGGCGCGGGCGCGGGCGGCGAGGATGGCCTGCGCCTCGTCGGCCTCGGCGGTGGCGCCGGCGCCGTCGGTCTGGACCAGCAGGAAGACGGCGCCATGGGTGGCCAGGGTGCTGCCGGTGGCGGCGTCGACGGCGCGCACGGTGCGCTCGTCGAGTAGTTCGGCGATGGCGGGGACGATCCCGGCGGCGGTCAGGGCGGTGACGGCGTCGACGGCGGCCAGGGCGGTGTCGAAGTAGCCGGCGAGGGTGACGGTGGCGCGTGGGAGCGGGCGTAGCCGCACGGTGGCGCCGACGACGACCCCGAGGGTCCCCTCGGAGCCGACGAGCAGGCCGGTGAGGTCGTAGCCGGCGACGCCCTTGACGGTGCGCCGTCCGGTGGTGATCACTTCGCCGTCGGCGAGGACGACCTCGAGGCCGAGGACGGATTCGCGGGTGACGCCGTACTTGGCGCAGCGTAGTCCGCCGGCGTTGGTCGCGATGTTCCCGCCGATGGTGGAGATCGACGCGCTCGCCGGGTCGGGCGGGTAGCTCAGGCCGACCTGGCGGGCGGCGGCGTCCAGGTCGGCGGTGATGACGCCGGGTTCGACGACGGCCACCGCGTCGGCGACGGACAGTTCGCGGATGCGGTTCATCCCGGTGAGGTCGAGCACGACCGTCCCGGCGCCGGCCGCGGCCCCACCGGCCAGGCCCGTGCCGGCGCCTCGCACGATCACCGGCACGCCCCGGGCGGACGCGACCCGCAGCACGGACTGGACGTCCGCGACCTCCCGGGCGAAGGCGACACCGAGCGGGCGTCCGGGCGGGATCCAGCCGGAGCGGTCGAGCCGGTGGGCGTCGATGATCGCCGGGTCGGTGCTCCACCGTCCGACCGGCAGCGCGACGGCGAACGCCTCCGTCACCGCCGCCTCCCCGCCCCCGCGGCGCCCGGCGGGAGCGGCGGGAACGGCGGGAACGGCGGGGGCCGCGGGGAGGTCGGTGCCCACCTCGGTGCTCATCAGGCGCCGGTGGCCACGGGACGCGCGGGGTCCGACGACCAGGCCGACCAGGAACCCGGGTAGAGGGCGGCGTCGATGCCGACGACGGCGAGGGCGGCGATCTCGTGGGCCGCGGTGACCCCCGACCCGCAGTAGACCCCGACGGTCTGGTCGGTCACGTCGATGCCGAGGGCGGCGAAACGGGCGCGCAGGTCGGCGGCGGGACGGAACCGTCCGGTGGCGTCGAGGTTGTCGCCGGTGGCGGCGCTGAGCGCACCGGGGATGTGGCCGGCGCGGGGGTCGATCGGTTCGACCTCGCCGCGGTAGCGTTCGCCGGCGCGGGCGTCGAGCAGGATGCCGTCGTGGGCCAGTGCCGCGGCGGCGTCGGCGTCCAGGACGGGCAGGTGCCCGGCGCTCAGGACGATGTCGCCGGGTGCGGGGGTGACCTCCCCGGTTTCCAGCGGCAGGCCGGCCGTGCGCCATCCGCCCAGGGCGCCGTTGAGGATGCGCACGTCGGGCACCCCGGCCCAGCGCAGCAGCCACCACGCGCGGGCCGCGGACAGCCCGCCGACGTTGTCGTAGACGACCACCGGACGGCCTGCGCGCACCCCCCAGCGGCGCGCGGCGCGTTGCAGACTGTCGAGGTCGGGCAGGGGGTGGCGACCGGCGGTGCCGTCCCCGGTGGCGGCCCGGGCGTGGTCGGCCAGTTCGGTGTCGAGGTCGACGTAGACGGCGCCGGGCAGATGCGCCTCGCGGTAGTGGTCGTGCCCGTGCGGATCCCCCAGCGCCCAGCGCACGTCGAGCAGCAGCGGCGGGGTGGCCGAGTCCAGTTCGTCGCGCAACGCCGACGCCTCGACGAGCACCGCGCCCGGGCCGGTGCGTCCGGCCAGGTCCACGGGCACCCGTCCGTTCGCCACCTGCCCGCCGGCGGCGGGGGTGGCGGTGGCGAGCAGGGCCTCGAGGTCGGCGTCACCCAGGCCGCCGGGGGGAACGCCGCGGCGGGCGGAACCGGCGATGCGGGCCTGCACGCCGGCGTTGACCGGCGCGGTCAGGCCGTGCAGCCGGGCGAGCAGGACGATCTCGCCGTTGAGGAAGTCGGATTCGACCGAGCCGCCACGGGCCAGGCTCTGCCAGGTGGAGCTGCCCCCGCGCACATGCCCGGGGATGTCGGCGAGCACCAGGCCGCTCAGGTCGAGGCCGGGCGCGAGCCCTTCGGCCACGTCGATGCCGGCGGCGGCCAGGGCCCGGCGGGCCTCGACGACGAGTTCGGCGCCGGCGGCGTCGCGGCGCGGGCCGGGCGGGTAGAGCGCGTCCAGGTTGTAGGCGAGGTTGCCCAGCAGCTTGCCGGCCTTCCACCGCTCGATGTCGCCGATGACCTGCACGGCCAGCGAGGCCCGCCGCAGGTCGTCGGCGATCCCCGCCGTCAGCGCGTCCACCTCGGACGTCCCCACACCACCTGCGGCGGGGCCGGGGGTGCGGCCGAGCAGCAGGGCGGTGACGATCGGTGTGGCCGGGGAGATGACCTCGCCGGGGCGCAGGTGTGACGCCGGGCTGTACACGACGGCGTCCAGGACGGTGGCGAAGCGGCGCAGGGCGACGCGGGCGCTGTCCAGGCCGTTCTGCAACAGGACGACGGGCAGGGTCTCGGCCGCGGTGGCGGGGCCGCCGTCCACCGGCGCCCAGGCCCAGGCGGCGAGGACGGCCTCGCTGTCCTGCACCTTGGTCGCGAGGACCAGCACGTCCGTGGCGCGCAGGTCGACCTCGGCGGGGCCGGCGGCCACCGGCAGGTCGAGCTGGTGCACGACCGGGTCGCCGCCCTCGGTGGCCGGCGGCCGCAGGTAACGCAGGCCGCCTTCGCGCAGCGCGGCGAGGTTCGCGCCGCGGGCCACGACCAGGACGTCGATGCCGGCCAGCCGCAACTGCGCGGCCACCGTCGCGCCGACCGCACCGGCGCCGATGATCACGTAACGCCGGGTGGTGGCGGTCGCCCCGTCCCCGGGTGCGGTGCTGGTCATGCGGTCATCCTTCCAGTCCGGCGGTGGCGCCGGACACCTTCTGCGGACTCGGGCCGGTGGCTGCCCCGGCGAGATCAGTGGTGGCGGTCGCGGTGGCCCCGACGGTCGCGGTGGTCCCAGCGGTCGCGGTGGCTCCGGCGGCGGCGGCGAGGTCGGCGGCGAAACGCTGGCCGGGGACGGCGTCGAGCAGTTCGCGGGTGTGCGCCTCGGTGGGGGCGGTCAGGACGCTGGCCGCGGTGCCGCTTTCCACGATGCGTCCACCGCGCAGCACGGCGACGTGGTGGGCGAGCGCGGCGACGACGGCGAGGTCATGGGAGACGAACAGGTAGCCGATGCCGAGCTCGTCCTGCAACCGGGCGAGCAGGGTGAGGATCTGGTCCTGCACGGAGACGTCGAGGGCGGACACCGGCTCGTCCAGGAAGACGAGTTCGGGTGACAGTGCCAGCGCCCGGGCGATCGCGACCCGTTGACGCTGACCGCCGGAGAGCTCCGCGGGGCGCCGTCCGGCGTAGGAGACGGGCAGGGCGACCTGGTCGAGCAGTTCGTGGACCCGGGCGGTGCGGCTGGCCCGGTCGCCGACCCGGAAGCTCACCAGCGGTTCGGCGATGCTCTGCCCGACGCTGAAACGCGGGTCCAGCGACGAGTACGGGTTCTGGTGGACGAGCTGGAAACGTCGGCGCAGCGGGCGCAGGGTCGACCAGCTGGCACCGGTGATGTCGGTGCCCTCGAGCAGCACCCGGCCGCGGGTCGGCGACTCCAGGCCCATCGCGATCCGCAGCGCCGTCGTCTTGCCCGATCCGGATTCCCCGACCAGGCCCAGGGTCTGGCCGGCGTGGACGGCGAGGTGCACGTCGTCGAGGGCGGTGAAGACACGGGACTCACCGCCGCGGGGCAGCCGGAAGTCCTTGCCCACCCCGTCCAACCGCAACAGTTCGGACGTGGACGCCACCGGCGCCCCGACCGACCCGCCGGCCGGGCTCACCGAGGCGACACCCGCCGGGGCCGGGCTGGCGGCGACCGGACCGGCCGGGGCGGGGTGGGGCGGCACGCTGGTGTGGCGGGGGACGATGCCGCCGGCGTGCGAGAGCGCGGGGGCGACGGCGATGAGGTGGCGGGTGTAGGCCTCGCGGGGGTGCAGCAGGATCTCGCGGGGGCCGCCCTGTTCGACGATGCGGCCGCGGCGCATGACCACGACCCGGTCGGCCCGGTCGGCGGCGACCCCCAGGTCGTGGGTGATGATCAGCAGCGAGGTGCCGGACTCGCGCACCAGGCTCGCGAGATGGTCGAGGATGCGACGTTGGACGGTGACGTCCAGGGCGCTGGTCGGTTCGTCGGCGATGATCAGCCGTGGCTGGCCGGCGAGCGCGATGGCGATGAGCACCCGCTGGCGCAGGCCGCCGGACAGTTCGTTGGGGTACTGCCGGGCCCGCATCGCCGGCCGGTCGACACCGGCTCGTTCCAGGGCCTCACGC
This sequence comes from Frankia umida, assembly GCF_023242945.1. Lineage (NCBI taxonomy): Bacteria > Bacillati > Actinomycetota > Actinomycetes > Frankiales > Frankiaceae > Frankia > Frankia umida. The sequence goes on along the minus strand of NZ_JALKFT010000031.1, from coordinate 48,070 downwards.
ACCTCGGCGGGCACCAGCCGGCGGTCCACGCCGCGGCGGCGCACGGCCTCGCCGACCTGGTTGCCGATGCGCATCGTCGGGTTGAGCCCGACCATCGGGTCCTGCGGGACGAGGCCGACGAACGGGCCGCGCAGCCGGCGCAGCACCCGTTCGGGGGCGGCGGTGACATCGGTGCCGGCGAGGGTGATCCGCCCGGCGGTGACCACCCCGTTGGCGGGGAGCAGGCCGAGGACCGCGTTGGCGGCGGTCGTCTTGCCCGAACCGGACTCGCCGACGACGGCGACGGTCTCCCCCGCGGTGACGGTGAGGCTGAGGTCCTCGACGGCGGGCACGACCCGGCCGCGCGCACGGTAGCCGACCGACAGACCGGCCAGGTCCACCAGGGTCTCGCTCACCGCTCCAGCTCCTCGAGGGTACGGGCCACGTGGTTGAGGCTGAACACGACCAGGCCGACGAACAGGCCCGGCAGCAGCGACAGCCAGGGGCTGGTGATCAGGAAGTTGCGTCCGTGGGAGATGAGGCTGCCCCATTCGGCGGCCGGCGGCGGGCTGCCGAAACCGAGGAAGCTCAGCGTGGACACCAGCAGCACGGCGGTGCCGAAGTCGAGGACGGCGAGCACACCGACCGGCCCCCACGAGTTCGGCAGGATGTGGCGCCACAACACCCGCCCCCAGGACGCCCCGCCGGTGCGGGCCGCCTCGACGTAGGGCTGCGAGCGGACCCGCAGCACCTCGGCTCGGGTGGTGCGGGCGAAGCCGGGGGTGATGCCGACCGCGACCGCGATCGCCATCGGCACCAGGCCGAACCCGAGGGCGGTGATGATGGTCAGGGCCATCATCAGGATCGGGATGGCCAGCAGCACGTCGACGATCCGCATCAGCAGCACGTCGATCCAGCCGCCGAAGAAGCCGGAGACGATGCCCAGGGCCAGGCCGGCGACGATGGCGATCAGCACCGATCCGCCGGTGACCTTGATGGTCAGGGTGGAGCCGTGCAGCATCCGGGTGAACAGGTCCCGGCCCAGTTCGTCGGTGCCGAACAGGTGCGAGAAGCTCGGGCCCCGCAGTTTCTCCAACGGAGAGGTGTCCGAGGGGCTGCGTGAGGTGAACAGTCCCGGCGCCAGGCCCGACACGATCACGAACAGGACGAACAGGACCGCGAGGACGAACCCGGGCCGGCGGCCCAGCGGCCGCAGGGTGGCGGCGGCCCGGTGCCACCAGCCGACCGTCTCGTACGACTCGTGACTGCTCGCCTCCGACACCGCCACGACCCCGGCGGCCTCGCGGTCGTCGGTGATCTCACGGCCGTCGGTGATCTCACGGCCGTCGGTGGCCTCACGGCCGTCGGTGATCTCACGGCCGTCGGTGGCCTCACGGCCGTCGGTGGCCTCACGGCCGTCGGTGGCCTCACGGCCGTCGGTGGCCTCGCGGTCCTGGGGCGGTCGCGCCCGCTGGACGGGCGGCGCCGGGTCGGGTCCGCTGTCGTGGCCGGTCGACGGGGCGAGGCCAGGCAGGGTGGCGCTGAGGTCCGTGGCGGTCAGGTTGTCGGGCATGGCGGGCCTCCTAGCCCGCCCGCGCGGCGGCGGCCACGCGCGGGTCGAGCAGCGTGTACAGCAGATCGACAAGCAGGTTGACCAGGACGAAGCCGGCGGCGGCGATCAGCACGATGGCCTGCACGAGCGGCACGTCCTGGCCGAGGACCGCCCGTTCGGCGAGCTGGCCCAGGCCGTCCCGGGAGAAGATCGACTCGATGACCACCGCGTTGGTCACCGTGTAGCCGAGCAGGATGCCCAGCAGGGTCAGCGCCGGCAGGGCGGCGTTGCGCAGCACGTGGCGCAGCTGCACCCTGGCCCGGGACAGGCCCTTGGCCCGGGCGGTGGTGATGTAGGGCTCGCGCCAGGTGTCGGAGAAGCTGCGGATGAGCAGCTGGGCGAGCATCGACGCGCCGAGCAGGCTCAGCGTCACCGCCGGCAGCACGAGGCTGCGCCAGCTGTCCTCGCCGGTGGCGGGAAACCAGTGCAGCGAGAAGGAGAAGGCCTGGATGAGCAGCAGGCCGATGAAGAACTGCGGCAGCGACACCCCGACGGCGGGCAGCCGGGCGAGCAGGGTGCGCGCCGGGCGCCACTGGACGTAGCTGGTCAGGTAGGCGAGCCCGACGCCGCCGATGACCATCAGGGGGACGGAGACCAGCGTCAGTTCCAGCGTGGACGCGATCTTGTCGGTGATCAGGGAGGCGACGGTGACGTTCTGCGTCAACGACATGCCGAAGTCCAGGTGCAGGGCGTTCCACAGGCCGTGGAGGTACTGCGCGAGGATCGGGTCGTTGAGGTCGTAACGGTCCTTGAGGATGTGCAGCTGCTCGGGGGTGAGCTGGCTGATGTCGGCGCCGCCGGCGGACAGCTGCAAGGTGATCGGGTCGCTCGGCAACACGTGCAGGATGACGAAGACGACCGTGTAGGCGGCCCAGAGCACGGCCAGCGCCTGGGCGAGCCGTCCGGCGAGGTAGCGAGGCATCAGGTTCCCGGTCCTGTTCGGTTCCGGTCGGGTGCGGTGCGGGTGGACGGGCCGGCCGGCCCCGGTGACGCGAACCGGCCGGCCCAGACGAAGCGGGTGAAGCGGGTGAAGCGGGTGGTGCCTACTTGAGGAAGATGTCGTTGGCCCGCAGGAAGGCCTCCGAGGTGAACGCGAAGCCGTGCACCTTCTTGGACACCCCGACGGTCTGCAGCCGGTCGTAGAGCGGGACCGTGACCACGTTGTCGATCAGGTAGTCCTGCAGCTCCTTGTAGGCGGCGGCACGCTTTTCCGGGTCGACGGTGGACTGGCCGGTGGCGAACAGCGCGCTGACCTTCGCCGCGGTCGCCGCGTCCTGGCTGTACTTCGCGGAGTACTGCTTGGTCGCGGCCTGGTCGATGGAGGAGCCGAGCACGCTCGGGTCGGCCCGGGTCAGGTAGGTGCCGGCCAGGTCGTACTCGCCGGCGTTGGCCAGCGGGGTGTACTGCGCCTGGGTGACGACCTTGATCTGCAGGTCGACGCCGACCTTCTTGAGCTGGTCCTGGATGAGCTGGTCACCGGGGCTCGGCGCCGGGCTGAGGTAGGTCAGGCTCAGCTTCCTGCCGTCCTTGTGCCGGTAGCCGTCGGAGCCGAGCGTCCAGCCGGCACCGTCGAGCAGCTTCGCCGCGCCGGACGGGTCGTGGGTGAGCTTGGCGGACTCGTCGGTGAAGTAGGGGGTGCTCGAGGTCAGCGGGCTCTTGGCCGCCGGGTAGTCGTCCCAGAACAGGGTCCTGGCGTAGCTGGACAGGTCCAGGGCCTTCAGGACGGCCCTGCGCACGGCGAGGTCGGCCAGCGGCCGCCCGCCGGTGATGTTCGGGGTGAGCAGGCCGGCGATACCGGGCAGGGCGCGGGTCTCGATGGTGGCACCGGAGGCCTTGATGACCTGCTGGTCGGCCTCGGAGATCGGCTGGCGCGGCCAGGCGATGTCGATGCTGCCGCCCGTGAGGCTGCCGACCCGGACGCTGTCCTCACTGATGTAGGAGACGTCGATGCCCTGCAGGTGGGCCTCGCCCTTGTTCGCGACCAGCGAACTCGGCCAGGCGTAGCCGGCCCGGCGGGTCAGCTTCGCCGACTTGGCCGTGGTGTAGCTGTCGAGGGTGAACGCGCCCGAACCGATGACCTTGCCGGCGCAGCGGGCCTCCGGCGTTTCCCTGTAGGTCGCCGGCGACAGGATCGCCAGCGTCGTCGTGGAGGTGGCCTGCAGGAACGCGGCGTTGGGCCTGGCGAAGTCGACCTTGACGGTGGCCGGGTCGACCACGGTCGTCGAGGTGTAGCCGGCCAGGTAGGTGACGCCGAGGATGGAGCGGGGGCCGAGTTCCTTCAGACCGTCGAAGGCGGTCTTCACGGCGGCGGCGTCCAGCCTGGTGCCGTCACTGAAGGTCGCGTCGGTGCGCAGCTTGAAGGTGAACTCGGTGGCCTGCGGGTTGACCGTCCAGCTCGTGGCGAGCCACGGGACGATCTTGCCGGTCTTCGGGTCCTGGTCGGTCAGCGAGTCGGCGATGTTGCGGTCCAGGCTGCGCGACTCGATCCAGTACACCTGGTTCGGGTCGATGCAGCCCTGCAGGTCGTTCCAGAAGGCGAGCTTGAGTCGCCCACCCGAGACGGGCTTGTCCCCCTGTGATCCGCCGCTGCCGGCGGTGTCCGACCCGGATCCACCACCGCTCCCGCAGGCCGCGAGGGTCACGGCCGCGAGGACGGAAACGGCGGCAGCGGTCAGCCGCCGTCTCGTTCGGTGACGGTGTGTCGTGCTCATGTGATGGTGCTCCTTGCGCGAGGTAGGACGACAGCGGGACGAACGGTGGTGCTCCGGACGGGCGCTTCGGGGGCAGGTCCGTCCGGGTGGGCTCAGGGGGTGGGGGTCTCGGGTGCCGCGGCGGCCAGCGTGCGCCGGCCGGCGGCGAGCAGCGCGCTGTCCTCCTGCGGCGGGTGCACCCGCACGCAGTGGACGTCGCGCAGGTGGCGCTCGAGCGGGTTGTGTCGGGTCAGGGCCGGGTTGCCGAGGGCGGCGACCGCGGTCTGCACGGCGCTGATCGCCGCGCGGGCGATCAGCGGCTTGGCGACGACGACCCGCCCGAGACCGCTCGGGTCGCCTGTCTCGAGCCGGCGGGCGACCCCGAAGGCGATCTCCTCGGCGGCGGTGAGCTGCGCCTCGATCTCCCCGGCGATCGTCTGGATGCGTTCGGTGGTGGCGATGGGACGGCCCAGCGCCGTGGGGACCCGCTCGTGGGCGAAACGCAGGAAGAAGTCCTGCGCGGCCCGGGCCACCCCGATGTACAGGGCGGTCGCGCCGAGTCCGACCGCGGCGAAGGTGGCGTCCGGCGGGACCTGCGCCGACAGCCGCTCACCGCGGAAGTACGACTCGGGCACCACCACGTCGTGGTAGAGCACGTCGTGGGTGCTGCTGGCGCGCAGACCGAAGTGGTCCCAGGTGCGGACGATCTCGATGCCCTCGGCCTCCGCCGGGACGATGACGTGGCCGATCAGCGGGTCGTCCTCCTCGGTGGCAACCCAGACCAGGTGGTAGCTCAGTCCTTCGGAGCTGGTCGCGAAGCCCTTGTGGCCCCGCACCACCCAGCCGTCCGCGGTGCGTCGGATCTTCGTCGCGGGCAGGCCGCCGCGCACGGGCGCGCCCAGTTCCGGTTCGGCGCGGATCGCGTTGAGCAGCACCGGGCGGGTCAGGGAGTCGGCGACGACCCGGCGGTAGAGCTCGTCCGGCCAGAACGGCGCCCGGCCCTGCATGACGTGCTGGAACACCGTCATCGACGAGATCAGTGCGACGGACGGGTCGCCCTTGCCGAGTGCTTCGAAGACCCGCACGCTGTCGGTGGCCGACAGGCCCTGACCGCCGTAGCGGGCGTCGATACCCAGCCGCAGCAGACCCGCGTCGTGCACCGCCTGCACACCGGCCCACGGGAACTCGCCGCTGCGGTCGTACTTCTCGGCGGTGCGGGCCAGGGTCGCGCCGACCCTGGCCAGGGCCTCGTCGGAGAGGTCGATCGCCGGCAGCGGCTCGACCCCCGCGGGCCCGTCGGGCGCGGTGGGCTGCGGGATGGACGTGGCCAGCTCGGTCGGGGCGGTCATGCCGAGGCACCGGTGGCGCCGACGGCCACGAGTTCACGCTGGTCGAGACCGGCGTCGAGGGAGACGACCTCACCGCGGCGGCCGGTGGCCTCCCGGTGCGCGAGCTCCTGGCGGATCAGCGGCAGGACATAGCGGCCGTAGTCGACCAGGTCGTTGTAGTTGTCGTAGCCGCGGATCGAGATCAGGTCGGCGCCGAGGTCGATGTAGTCGAGGATCGCGGCGGCCACCGTCTCGGGCGTGCCGACCAGCGCGGTCGAGGCGCCCCCGGCGTTGGTGGCCTTCGCCGGTGCCGTCCACAGTGCCCGGTCGTGGACCTCGCCGCGTTCGGCGGCGGCCAGCAGCCGCTGGGAGCCGACGTTGGCCGGGGGGAGACCCTTGCGGCGCAGGAACTGGGCGGCCGCGCCGGCGGTCCGCGTCAGCACGCCCAGGGTGCGGTGGGCCTTCTCCCAGGCCAGTTCCTCGGTCTCGGCGATGATCGGACGGAAGGTGACCCAGATCCGCGGCCGGTCGGTGCGACCGGCCAGACGGGCCTGCTCGTAGACGGCGTCGATCTGCTCCCGCGTCTCACGCAGCGGCTCGCCCCACAGGCCGAAGATGTCCCCGAGCGCGCCGCCGACCCGGTAGGCGTCCGCGGACGACCCGCCCACCGACACCGGGATGGTGCCGTTGACCGGCCGGACCAGCGAGACGAAGTCCTCGAAGGAGTAGTAGGTGCCGGCGTGGTCGAACGGGGTGGTCGACGTCCACACCCGGCGCAGGATGTCGATGTACTCGGCCTGGCGGGCGTAACGCTGCTCCTTGGGCAGCCGGTCGCCCTCGCGGGCCTGCTCGTGGTCGTCGCCACCGGCGATGAAGTGCACCACGGCCCGTCCGCCGGAGAGCTGGTCGAGGGTCGCCAGCTGCTTGGCGGCGACCGTCGGGAACATCGTGTTCGGGCGCAGCGCGACGATCGGACGCACCCGCTCGGTGTGCTGGGTGAGGGCCGCGGCCACGGTGAACGGGTCATGCCCGGGCGAGCCGTAGGGCACCAGGGTGTAGTCAAAGCCGTACTCGTCGAGCGTGCGGGCGTAGCGCCGGAAGAACGGCAGGTCGACGGCGGTCAGACCCAGCCGGTTGACCTCGTTGGACGGATTGACGTTGACGGCGCTGATGAACTCGACAGGCATGGTTCCTCCGTGCGTGCGGGTGCTGGGAGCGGATACCGGGGGCCGACGGCCGCGGGCGGGTGGGATCAGGCCCAGCGGGCGATCGTCGGCAGGTCCGCGCCCAGCCGCAGCCGCTCGAGGAACAGCACGATCGCGGCGGCGGCGCTGCGGTGGGTGGCGTCGTTGAGCGCGTCGTGGCGGCCACCCTCGATGGTCACCAGCTCCGCCCGCGGCGCGGCGGCGTAGCGGGCCCGGGCCCGGCCCAGCGGGCTGACCAGGTCGGCCGTGCCGTGCACCCCGAGGACCGGGACCGTCACCGCGGCCAGGTCACCGTCGGCGAGCCAGGCCGCGGGCACCGGCCGCTCCAGCGCGCCGCGACGCACCTCGGGGTCGGCGTCCAGACGGGCCTGGTGGGCCGGGCACGCCGTGCGCACCTCGAGTTCCGCCGTCCAGCCCGGTGCGCCCTGGCCGTCCGGCGCCGCCGCACCCCGCTCACGGGCCTGGTCGGACGGGGCCGAGTCGCCAGAGTCAGCCGAGTCAGCCGAGTCAGCCGAGTCAGCCGAGCCAGCCGAGCCAGCCGAGCCAGCAGAGCCAGCAGAGCCGGCGGTGGGCAGGCCGACGAGCAGCAGCGCGTCGATGTCGACCGCGCCGGTCGCGGTCAGCGCGGCGGCGAAGGCGGCGCCGGCGTCCGAACCGGCGAGGACCCGCGGCGCCGGCAGGTCGGGGTCGGCGAGCAACGAGCGGACGTCCGCGGTGACCGTCGCGGCCGCCTCCTCACCCCGCGAGGGGTCACCGACCACGCGCACCCGGTAGCCGTCGGCCGCGATCCGGGTGCCGAACCGCTCGTAGACGCCGGGATGCTCCCCCCGGCCCGCGACGACGATCACCGTTCCGCGCGCCGCGACCTGCGGCGGGTTGTCGAAGGCCCGCAGCGTCGGCGTCGCCTCGCCGGTGGTGTCGCCCCCGGTCACCACCGACGCGCCCGACGGCCGCGGCGCCGCCGCGGTGGCCGCCGACGAGGTCACCGCCGACGAGGTCGCGGTGGTGGGGATGAGCGGAGTGGAGGTCATCTCGGTGTCCTTCGTCCGGCGTGTTGACGGTCAGCGCAAACAGGAATGGCAGATATGCACATAACGGACTAATGAATGTTTCGACCCGGTGTTGTCCGCCCGGGCATGACGCCGACGACCCTCGGGTCATGCCGGGAAAAGGACCGCCTCGCCACATCGGGACCGGTCACCGCGACGAGGCTGGTCCCGCCGATCCGAAACAACGGCATACATTTCCCCCTGGACGGCCGGGCAGCTGGTCGTGGAGCCGCCCTGGCCGCGGCATCTGTACTGCGACGAACAGCGAGGGCCGGGGTTGTCACACCGCGGGAGCGGGACGCCGGCAGGGCACGAGATGTCAGCCGAATCGAACCGGTGACCGGCCCGAACACGCTCGGGCCCGCCCGTCCAAAAACGGCAGGATCAGCGGGTCGGACAGGCCGAGGAGGCGAGGAAGCCGAAGTCGACGACACGCCTGCGGGTCAGAATCCGCCCAGGCGTGGACGCGGGCAGGACAGCACCGGGCCGGGGAGCTCCGTGCCCCCCGCACCGCCTGGTCGCTGACTCCCCGAACATGTTCATCAGAATGGTGGGTTTTCCCGGCGATGTCCAACGCGGATCCGCGATGGCACCAATCAGCAAACGCGATCGGTTCGCCCAGGTTGCGTCCCTGCCCACCGGGCACACCACCACCGCCGGCGATCGGGATGACCGTGATGGGTGGCCGCGGTGGCCGCGGTGGCCGCGTCCGGGCGCACCCGGGGTCGTGCGGGGCGCATGGGATCGGGCGCTCGGGGGCATCCTGCCCGTGGAACCCGGAGGTGGTCACGATGACGGAGTGGGCGCTGGAGTCGATCGCAGCGGTCCAGCTGCCACAGGCCGAGACCATCGTCGCGGACCTGCTCGACATCCTGCGCCGGCAGCTCGATGTCGACGTCGCCGTGCTCGCCCGGTCCGAACAGGGTGAGCTGGTCGTGCAGGTCATCCGCGGGGATCCGGGCTCGTTGGATCTCACCCCGGGGGTGCCGCTGACCAGGGACAGCGGCCTGCTCGCCAGCCTGCTCGGCGGCGACATCCGACCAGGTGCCGTGCGTTCGACCGCGTCAGCGCCGGTGTTCGACAGCGACGGCGGGATCTACGGGGTGCTGGCCTGCCTGACCACGCGGCCGCACCCGGCGCGCAACGCGGCCCGCGACGAACGGTTCCTGCGGCTGATGGCCGCCTTCCTCACCGACTCGGTGCTGGACCTCCAGGAGATGTGGACGCGGCGTCGGCGCGTCTGGCAGGAGGTCAGCGACCTGATCGACGACGGCGGGCCGCAGGTGGTGTTCCAGCCGATCCTGCGCCTGAGTGACCGGCGGATCGTCGGCCTCGAGGCGCTGTCCCGGTTCCCCGACCTCACCGCCGCGCCGCAGCACTGGTACGCCAACGCCGCCACCGTCGGTCTTGCCACCGAACTCGAACGCATCGCGATCCACGGTGCGTTGCGGGTCCTGCCGATGCTGCCCCCCCACCTGACACTCACCGTCAACGTCTCGCCCTCCACGCTGGTCGCGGGTCTGGTGGATGCCCTGCCGCCCGTCGCCGCCGGCCGGCTGGTGATGGAGATCACCGAGCACGAGCACATCAGCGACGACCAGGAACTGCTGAGCACCGTCGGGGAACTGCGTGCCCGCGGTATCCGCATCGCGATCGACGACATCGGCACCGGCTACGCCGGACTCGCCCAGCTGCTACGCCTACGCCCCGAGATCATCAAACTGGACGGGGTGATCACCCGCGGGATCGACACCGACGCCGCCCGGCGGGCGATCGCCGCGGGCCTGGTCGAGGTGGCCCGGGAGATCGGCGGGCGAGTCGTCGCCGAAGGCATCGAGACCCCCCGGGAACTCGCCACGGTCGAAGCCGCCGGCATCGGCTACGGCCAGGGCTTCCTCCTCGGACGACCAGCCCCCGCCAGCGAGGTCACCCAGGACACCACCACCGCTGCCACCGCTGCCACCGCTGCCACCGCTGCCAGGATCGCCGGGGGGGCCACCGCCGCGGGCTCCGCGCCCGCCAGCCAGGCCTGACCGCCGGGCCTGCCGCGTCCGCTTCGGCCTCCCGCCGGTGGACCTTTCGTTTCCACCCCCTCGGCGCGACCCGGATGGGCGGATCTTGCTCCGGGGCTGGTCGCGGGTGTGGCGGCGGCCGGAGCGGGTCCGTTCGGGGTGGCCCGGGGGGATGACACCCAGCGGACAGATCGACCGGAGTGCGCCCGATGTCGCCTAGCATCATCCGATATGACCGGGGTGGGCACGTCGTCGCAGCCTGCCACGGGCACACCCCCGGACCCCGCCTCCGCAGCACCACCATCCGCGCCATCGCCGTCGTCGCCGGCCCCCTTCTCGCCGTCGGCGTGGGGGTGGCGGCCGTCGGACTGGTGGTCCTCGCCACCCGGTCGGCTGCGGCTGGTCTCGCTGGTCGTGATGGTGCTGCTGGTCGCGCTGTGGATCACGGCGTTCGCCACCAGCCAGGCCCGGCAGGGGACGCTGGACGCCCTGTCCGGGCGACCCGGCGGCGGGCAGAGCGCCACGCTCGTCGCGGCACTGCGCCTGCGTTCGGACCTCGCCGGTACCGATGCCGCCGCCACCCGCGTCCGCCTCGGCGGCAACGACGGCCTCGAGGTGGCCCGCCAGCGGGAGGCCTACCGCCGGGCGATGGCGGACGTCGGGGTGCAGCTCGTCGTGCTCGCCCGCGCCCACCCCGACGCCGACGGCGGCACCGACGCCGATCCGGGCTCGGCGCTCACGGTCATCGCCCAGCAGCTGTCCCCCTACGGTGGCGAGGTGGCGCAGGCGAAGGCCGCCCGTTCGGAACTGATGTGGCGCACGATCCTGCCGGCGGCCGACCGGATCGTCGCCACCGAGCAGAGCCGGGCCGAACACGCCCTGCACCGGGCCGAGGCCACGAACCCGCTGGTCGGCGTCGTCGTTCTCGGCGCGTTGACGTTCGGGGCGCTGGTCAGCACCCAGATCTGGCTGGTGCGGCGGACCAACCGCGTCCTGAATCCCGCCCTCGCCGCCGCGACGGTCCTGTCCGCCGTGGCCGTGGGCTGGACCCTGCTCGCCTTCGCCGCCCAACATGATCACATCGCGGACGGCCGCGACCACGGCTACCTCCCGCTGACCCGAACCTCGCAGGCCAGGGTGCTGGCCCTGCGTGCCTGGACCGACGACGTCCGCGCGCTGCTCGACCGATCCGATGCCCCCCGCCTGGACGCCGACTCCGCCGCCGCGAGCACCCGCCTGCGCCACGACCCGGCCAGCGCCCCCGCCGCAGGTGCCGCCGGTTCCGACGGCGCCGGCCTGCTCGCCATGATCGCCGCCCCCGGTGGCCCCGACCAGGCCGCCCGCGCCGCTCTGACCCCCGCCTGGACCGACTACGCCGACATCGCCGCGCGCATCCGCGACGGCGCGGGACGACCCGAGGGCCTCTGGCCGGCCGCGCTGCTCGCCCAGCAGGACGCGACCGGTGCCCTGCGCACCTTCGACGAACGCTCCGTGGCCGTCCTCGACGCCAGCCGCACCCATCTCACGGACGACCTCACCGCCGCCGCCGACACCGTCGACACGCTGCCCGCCGCCCTGTCGATCACGCTGGGCCTGGCCGCCGTCCTCACCTTCGTCGGCCTCCAACTACGCATCAACGACTATCACTGACCTGCGCCGGCCCCCGGTTCCAGGGAGGATCCAGGGTAGGCGAGCGGGTGGAGGCCGCCACATCGGCGGCCCCGGGCGAACCGGCCGTGGATCATGAGATGCGAGGGTCGACCGCGGGCGGTGCTCGAGCGGGTGCCCTCCCCTGGGTGGCCGGCGGGCCACCGGAGGGTGGTGACGCCGGCCACCCCGCCCTCGGGCGCCGAGCGCGATGCACGAGTGCGTCCAGCCATGATGCGACGATGCGCGGATCGGGCATCTCGGGTCGGATGACGAGAACGCGACAGCTGGCCGAAATCGGTGATCTGGCGACCTACCATCGGTCATCGTGCGGGCTTCACGTTGGCGGGCGGCCTGGCCAGTGACAAGGAGAGCAGTGACCGATCCCCAGCGCTGCCCGCGGCCCACGTGCCACGGTGTGCTCCAGGACGGTCGCTGCCCGGCCTGCGGCTGGTCCCGCGGCCCGGTCAGCTCCGCGGCCCACGAGATCAGCACCGACACGAACGCGGGCACCAGCACCGGCGTCGCGGCCTCGGCCACGCTGCGACCCTCCGCGGTCCCCCAGGTCACGCATCAGCCGGTGGCGCCCCCGCCCACCATCTTCTCGGCTGCGACCTCCACCCCTGGCGGACCCGAGCTGGACCCGACCCGGCCCACCACCTTCTCTCCCGCCGTCCCGCCGGCGTCCCCGTTCACACCCTCGGTGTCCCCGTTCACATCCCCGGCACCTCCCGCCGCACCGCCGGCATCCCCCGCTCCCACCGCCGCACCGCCGGCATCCCGTCCGACGCCCGTGGCGAAACCGTCCGGTGGCTCCGGCGGCGCGAGCTCGGGAAATCCGAGCGCAGATGGCGCGGGCACGGGTGGCGCGGGCACGGGTGGCGCGGGCACGGGCGGTGCGGGCACGGGCGGTGCGGGCACGGGCGGCGGCGCTGCCGGGCGTGGGGTGCTGGACGAAACCGACGGTGATCACGAGGCGGCGACGCTGCCGCCGCGGCCGGGATGGTCGGGGTGGTCGGACGAGGTGGGGGCCTCCGGGTTCCCCACCGCACCGCCGCCGACCGTCTGGACGAAAAGCGAAGGTGACGAAGGCGCCGAGCCTCCGGCGCGTCCCGCCTCGGTCGCTCCGGCGCGCTGTCCGGCACCCCGGCCCGGACAGAACCAGCTCTGGTCCGCGGCTGGCAGCGCGACCGGCGGGCGCTCGCAGCGGGCGTCCGACACCTCCGGGCACGGCGCCGTCGACGGTGCCGGTTCGGGCAGCGGGGCGGGAACCGGCCTCGTCCACGGCCCGGCCGGTGGGCAGGGAACCTCGGCCGGCGGGTCGGGCGGGTCCGGTGGCGAACCGGCGGCTTCGGGCAGGGGGACAGGCGGGTCCGGTGGCGCGTCGGGACGGTCGGGCTCCGGGTCGGTCAACGGGCCGGGGGCGGGGCTGGTGGAGCTGCCCGCGGTGGAACGGCCCGATCCGGCGTCGCTGCTGCTCATCGACCCACGGCTGCCGCTGCGGTTGCGGGTGTGCCGGGGCTGCGGGGAGCCGGTGGGACGGGCCCGGGCCGGCCAGCAGGCACTCGCGGAGGGTTTCTGCGCCGGCTGCGGACAGCCCTACTCCCTGCGGCCGTCGCTGCGGCCCGGGGACCAGATCGGCCGGTACGAGATCGAGGGTGTGCTCGCCCACGGCACCCATGGCTGGACCTACCTGGCTCTCGATCACAGCGCGGAGGCGCAGCCCTGGGTCGTCTTCCGAGGGCTGTGCACCTCCCCCGAGCGGGACGTCCGGGTCGCGGCGATGGCCGAGCGGGGCTTCCTCACAGAGCTGGACCATCCTGGGATCGCGAAGGCCCACACGTGCCTCGAGCACGGCGACACCAGCTATCTCGTCACGGAACACGTCTCTGGTCTTACGCTTCGTGATATGCAGCGACGACGGCAGACCGATGTGGGACGACCGGACCCGCTGCCGGTGACCGCCGCGATCGCCTACGTCATGGCCGCGCTGCCGGCGCTGGAGTACCTGCACCGCCGCGGGCTGGTGTACGGGGACGTCCGGCCGGACACCATCATGGCCAGCGGACACCAGGTACGGCTGGTGGACCTGCGGGCCATCCAGCGCCTCCAGCGCCGACCGGGCAGCGGCCGCGGCGGCGCCGCGATGGGGGCGCTGGGGTTCCAGGCGCCGGAGGTGGGCACCGACGGTCCCTCGGTCGCCGGCGACCTGTACGCCGTCGGACGGACCCTGGCCGCCCTCGCCCTGGACCTGCGCGGTTTCACCTCGACGTACCGGTTCAGTCTGCCGCCGGCCACCGCGCACACGGTGCTGGCCCGGCACGAGTCGCTGACCCGGCTGCTGGCGAAGACGACCGCCCGCGACCCGGCTCGACGTTTCGCCAGCGCCACCGAACTACACGGTGAGCTGCTCGGTGTCCTGCGGGAGATCGTCGCCGCCGAACGCGGCCGGCCGCTCCCCGCCCCCGTCCGCAGCACCCGTTTCGGCCCCGACGCCAGCCCCGACAGTGGCACGGGAACTGGCGGTGGTGCGGGAACTGGCGGTGGCACGGGTGCTGGCGGTGAACTGGCGGGGCCGTGGCCGGTGCTGTCGTGGCGGGTGCTGCCCCAGCTGCTGGCCGAGCCGGCCGATCCGGCCGCCGCTGCCCTCGCGACGTTGCCGGACGTCCCACCCGCCCAGCTCGCGGACCTGCTCGCCGCGCTGGGAGCGGCCAGTCCGGCGGCCCGGCTCCGGCTGGCCGACCTGCACATCCGCACCGGTGCACGGGATGCGGCTCGGACACAGCTGTCGGCCATCGCGGCCGACGACCCGCGGCAGTGGCGCGTCCACTGGCTGCGTGGGCTGCTGCTGCTCGCCGAGGATGACGCCGCCGCGGCGTCCAGCGCGTTCGAGCAGGTCTACGACGAGGTTCCCGGTGAGCTCGCCCCGAAGCTGGCGCTGGCCGTCGCCGCCGAGTCCGCGGGCAATCCCGATCGGGCCCGGGTGCTCTACGACCTGGTCTCCCGGACCGACAGTTCGTTCGCCAGCGCGGCGTTCGGGCTGGCCCGGCTGCGCCTGGCCGCCGGGGACCGCACCGGGGCGCTGGAGGCCTACCGTCGGGTGACGTCCACGCCGAACACACCGGACGCGCACCTGCGGTCACGCATCCACCTGGTGCGAGCCCTCGGTGTGGCCGGTGACGACCCGGCGACACCGACCCTCGCGGGTCTGCGCAGCGCGTCAGCGATTCTCGCCGAGCTGGACCTGCCACCGGCGACCCGGGCCGCGCTCACCCGGGACCTGCTCACCGACGCGCTGCGCCTGCTACGCTCCGGCGCCCAGGCGCCCGACCCGGGCACCGAGATCGCCGGGACGCCACTGCAACCGGTGCCCGTCCGTCTGGGCCTGGAACACGCCTACCGCACCCTCGCCCGGCACGCTCCCACCCGACACGAACGCCACCACCTGGTGGATCTCGCCAACCGCATCCGCCCCCGAACCCTCCTGTGATGTCTCCGATGACGCTGCCGCCCTCCCCCACGCCTCCCACCCCGTCGAGCTCGTCCGTCCCCTCGACCGTCGGCGACCCCGCGGGTTCCCATCCGGTGCCGGTCACCGATGAGACGCCGACCGTCGACATCGTCACGTCCATGGTCGGCGGCAACGGCGACCACAGCGAGCTCGACCTTGACCTGGCCGCCGCGGTCAGCAACGTCGGTCTGGTCCACCACACCAACGAGGACGGCTTCGCCCTGCGCACCGTCCACCCGAACCCCTCGCGGCAGGACACCGGCGCGCCCCCCGGACCCATCGCGAACCACACCATCCCGGCCGGCCATGCCGGCGGCGGCACCGTCGCACAGGGCGGTGGCGTGGGTGGCCTGGGTGGCGCGGGTGGCGCGGAGACCGGCGGCCTCGAGTCGATCATCCTGGCCGCCGTCTGCGACGGGGTGTCCACGGCTCCCGGTTCCGGTCCGGCCGCCGTGCGCGCGGCCCGTGACGCCGTCGACCTGCTCACCCACATCGCCACGACCATGTCGTCACCCACCGGCACCGCCGACGAGGTCGTCTCCCACGAGGCCATCACGGTCGGCGCCGGCACCGGCATCCTCCTGGACGCCTCCCCCCTCACCGATCCCGGCCTCACCGCTCCCACCGGGGCCGGTCACGCCGGGGCCGGTCCTGGCGAGGTTGGTCCTGGCGAGGTTGGTCCTGGCGAGGTTGGTCCTGGCGGGGCCGGTCACGCCGGGGCCGGCGGTGGGAGTGGCGCCGCGCCCGGCGATGCGTCCGACGCCGGTGGCGCGGCCGAGGCCGGTGACATGCTCGATGCCGGTGGCACGGCCGAGGCCGGTGAGGCGTCCGCGTTCGGGGGCGACCCCTGGGACGAGGGCGCGCCGGCCCACGATCGGGACCCGCTCGAGCGGGACCTGGCCGCCGGGGACACCCGTCCGCTGGGACCGCGCCGTCATCCGGCCGCCGGACCCGGCACCGCCTGGCAGCCGAGTGCGCTGCGGGCCGCGGCGTCCGCCGCCGAGCGCGGCGCCCTGGCCACCGCGCTCGACAGTGACAACACCCCCGCCTGCACCTTCGTCGCCGCGATCGTCACCGCCGAGCAGATCACCATCGGCTGGCTTGGCGACAGCCGGGCCTACCTGCTCGACCAGGCCGGGCCGCACCTGCTGACCGCCGACGACACGGTGGCGGCCGAGGCGGTACGGGCCGGGCTGCGACCGGCGGGCACCGCCGAGACGGGTCCGGGTTCGCACACCATCACCCGCTGGCTTGGCACGTCCAGCCCCGGCACGGCACCGCACGTGGTGACGTGCACGCCGACCGGGCAGGGTCGTCTCATCCTGTGCAGTGACGGGCTGTGGAACTACCTGTCGGCACCCAAGCGCCTCGCCGCGCGCGTGCAGGAACTCCCGCCCGAGGCGTCGGCGCTGACCGTCGCCCGGCACCTCACCTCCGCCGCGCTCCTGGCCGGCGGCGGGGACAACATCACGGTGATCGTCATCGATCTCCCCTAGTTGTCCATGAACGTTTCCGGCCGCGGTGGAGTCGCTGCGGGCGCACACTCCGGGACGGCAGACGGGCCCACCCGTCCCGCCGGGCTGCCAGCGGTGACGACGGCCCGTGACGACGGCGCTGTCGGTGAGACATGCGTGGACAGCGCACTGGCCTGACCCTCGTGGCGCGGGGGGCCGACACGGTCAGGGCCGGAAGCGTGGTCGCTGAGCACGGTGAGAGCCGGGCCGAGCGACCACGCATCGCGGGTTGGCTACCTATCGCGGGTTGGCTGCGGGACGGGGCGGGGCGTGGTTGCGGGGTGGGGCGGGGGTCAGGTTATGGGGAGAACGGTGTGGGGGTCGAGAATGGTAGTGATCTTGCCGGGAATGCGGAAGACGGCGTTGGGGGTGCCGGCGGCGGCCCAGACCTCGTCGTACTGAAGAAGGTCCTCGTCGACGAACAGAAGCATCGTCTGTTTGTGGCCGAGGGGGGGAACGCCGCCGATGGAGAAACCGGTGGTCCGTTTGACGTAGGCGGCGTCCGCCCGGGCGATGTCACGGCCGAGGACGGCCGCGATCTTCGTTTCGTCCACCCGGTTCGTGCCACTGGCCAGGACCATCACGGGGCCGCCGGTGTCGGTGTCCCGAAAGACCAGCGACTTGACGATCTGTGCCTTCGAACAGCCCAGGGCACGGGCGGCGTCGTCGGCCGTGTGGGTGGAGTCCGGCAGTTCCAGGACCTCGAGCGCATAACCGCGACCGTCGAGCATTTCCTGGAACTGCCCAGCCCGCTTGCTCAGACTCATCTGTCCCGCTCCTCGCATGTGACCCCTGCCAATCCGACCCGACGCAAACGGGTCAACACTAGCGACATCAGCGACGAAAACCAGCCGGATGGGGATGATGGCGGACCCGAGCGCGCGAATGTTGCGGCTTTTGTCATTGTTGCAGACGCATCGGCACTGGCCGGGTGACCTGCTGGCCGAACGACTCGAGGTGAGCGCCCGCACGCTGCGTCGCGACGTCGACCGGCTGCGGGAACTCGGCTACCCGGTCGAGGCCAGCCGCGGGGTCGCCGGCGGTTACCAGCTTCAGGCACCGCCTTCACCGTGCCGGCGCCGCTGTCCGGGCCGACGGTCGACGTGACGACGCTGACCGCGCTGGCCTCGGCCTGCCGCGCCGAGGAGGAGGTGAGCTTCGCCTACACCGACCGGGCCGGTGCGACGAGCCGCCGCCGGGTGGAGCCTGGCCCTCGGCGGACGCTGGTATCTGCTGGCCCGCGACGTCGACCGGGACGACTGGCGCACCTTCCGGGTCGACCGGGTCCAGGCGGTGACCGGCGGCGGACGGCGGTTTCGACCTCGTGAGCTGCCGGACGCCGACGCGGCGGCCTATGTGCGCCGGGGAGTCGCCGGGGGTGCCTCCCGGCATCGGGTCGTCGTGCGGGTTCGGGCGCCGGCGTCCCAGGTGGGTCGGGTGATCGGCGGCTGGGGACGCACCGAGGTGATCGACGCGGACAGTTGCCTGCTGCGGATGGACGACGTCGCGCTCGACTGGGCGACGATGCTGCTCGGCGTGGTCGGGGCCCCGTTCACCGTGGTCGACCCCCCTGAGCTGGTCGATCAGGTCCGGGTGATCGCCGAGGTCCTGGCCCGGGCCGCCGCGGCCGGGCCGCCGGCCACGACGGGGACGTCCCGCGGTGGGTCCGTCACCGAGGACCCCCGGTCGGGCGGTCCACGCGGGAATCACTGAGCTTGTCTGGCATGCTGGACGTCGCGGAGACACAGTGCGGGCAGCCGCGTCTCATCGGACCGTCAAGGTGCCGGCATCCTCAAGGTGGCCGGCCGGTGCGGGAGGCCGGTCACAACGTGAACGGAGACAGCGGCGCGGAGAACACGTCCAGCGCGCACGGCGTTGCCGACGCGGGCGGCCCCGCCAACGTGGGCGGCGTTGCCGACGCGGGCGGCCCGGTCGACGCGGGCGGGACTGCCGACGCGGATGGTGTGGTCGTCATGCGGTTGGACGCCCGTTCCGGCGGGGTCGACAAGGTGCGCCGGGCGGTGGCGAAGCTGCTCGGCGGCGGACGCTGGGAATCGTTCGGCGACGACGCCTGTCTGGTCCTCAGTGAGCTGACGACCAATGCCCTGTTGCATGGTGACGCGCCGATCGAGGTGCGGGTACGTACCGGTGGGGCTGCGTTGCGGGTGGAGGTGCGCGACGGGAGCCGGGTGCTGCCGGTGCGGCCACCGGCCGGTGGGGACGCCCTGACCGGCCGCGGGATGGTGCTGGTCGCGGCCGCGTCCAGCCGGTGGGGCGTCGACCCGCTGCCCACCGGCAAGATCGTCTGGGCCGAGTTCCGCCCCACCGACACCAGTGGCGAGGACGACGTCCAGGTCGCCGATGGCGGTGTGGCGGTGCGTGGCCTGACCGGGATTCGTGGGGTCCGCCAGCAGACCCGTCCGGTGTCGGGTTCGCCGTCGTCGTCGCCGGGGCACGTCGTGCGCCTCGGCGATGTGCCCACCGATCTGCTGCTCGCCGCCAAGAACCATGTGGACGGGCTGGTCCGCGAGTTCACGCTGGCCGCCTCGGGCGCCGCGTCCGGGGCGAGCGTGGCCGTGCCCGAACGGCTCGCCGAACTGCTGACCATCGTCACCACCCGGTTCGCCGGGCCGCGGATGGCGATCAAGCGGCAGGCCCTGGGGGCGGCCGCGGCCGGATGTCCCCGCACACCGCTGGAGCTCGTCCTGCCCTCGAGCGCGGCGGCGGACGCCGAGCAGTACCTCGCCGCCCTCGAGGAGATCGAGGGTTACGCCCGGGCCGCCCGGCTGCTCACCGTCGAGTCCCCGCCGCAGCATGTCGCCTTCCGCCGCTGGTACATCGGATCCCTGGTCGCCCAGCTACGCGCGGCCGAGCACACCGCCGAGCACGCCGCCGGCCAGAACACCGGGCCCGGTCCGGCCGCGACACGCAGTTTCGAGCAGTACCTGCTGGACACCCTCGACGTCGTCGTCGTCGCGCAGCGCACCGCGGAACGCTCCGCCCGGTTGCAGCGGGTCACCGCGGCGCTGGCCCAGGCGACCACACCGGAGCAGGTGGCAACGGCCGTCGTGTCCCAGGGCGCGGCGGTGCTGGGCGCCTCCGGTGGGGTGCTGCTGGTCCCCCAGGACGCCGGCCGGCTCGCGGTGACCGGGTCCATCGGCTACGGCGACAGCATGATCGCCGCACTGCGGTCCGAACGGATGACCGACCGGCTGCCGGCGATGGCGGCGCTACGCACCGGCGAACCGGTGTGGCTCGAGTCCCGTCGCGAACGTGACCTGCGGTTTCCCGCCCTCGCCGAGCTGGAGCCGACGGCGGAGTCGATGTGCGTGCTGCCGTTGTTCGCCGGCGAGCGCACACTCGGTGCGCTGCGCTTCACCTTCGACCATCCACGGTTGTTCGACGAGGACGAACGCGCCTTCGTCGAGGCGCTGGCCGCGCAGACCGGGCTCGCCCTGGAACGGGCCCGGCTGTTCGCCGTCGAACGGGCCGCGCGTGAGCGCACCACCCTGTTCGCCGCGGCGACCGATCTGTTCACCTCCACCCTCGAGACGCCGCGCATCCTCGAGCATCTGGTCGGCCTGCTGGTGCCGTGGCATGCCGCCCGCGCCGCCGCCGTGCTCGTCGACGAGGACGGCGGCGTGCAGGTCGTCGCCGTCGCAGACCGCGCCGACCTCACCCCCACCGCCACCCCCCTCACCCCCACCGCCCTCACCCACCACGCCAACACCGCCAACACCGCCGGCACCACCCAACCCGTCAACACCGCCGGCACCGCCGTACCCGCCAGTGACACCCTCCAGCCCAGTGCCGGTCGGGTCACCCAGCCCCAGCCGCGCCTGGGCAGCCAGGGCGAGTCCCGGTCGTTCCTCGGCATGACCGGCCAGCCGTGGGACGAGTTCGACTCGGTGCGGGCGGCGCGGCCGGTGCAGCGAGCGGTGGCCGATCCCGTCGGGATGACACAGGCACTGCGCACGGGACGGCCAGCACGCTCGCAGGACGGCGCCCGCCTCGCGTTGCCGCTGGCCCTCGGCGGACAGGCGGTGGCCGCGGTCGGCCTGGTCGCCGCCGACGGGCATGTCTACGACGAGGACGACCAGCGGGTCGTCGCCGAACTCGTCGACCGGGCGACGGTCGCCATCGGCAACGCCCGCCAGTACGAGCACGAGCGGCGCACCGCGGTCACCCTGCAGCGCAGCCTGTTGCCGCAACTCGTCCCGCAGCTGCCCGGACTCGCGTTCGCCTGGCGCTACCTGCCGGGCAGCGCCGGTGCGCTGGTCGGTGGCGACTGGTACGACGTACTGCCCCTCGACGACGGACGGGTCGCTCTGGTCATCGGCGACGTGATGGGCCACGGCATCCACGCCGCGGCGACCATGGGCCAGATCCGCGCGGCCGTGCGGGCACACACGGTGGCACCGACGCGCCCGTCCACGGTGCTCACCCGGCTGGACGCTGCAGCCACCCGACTCGAGCAGGGTCGCACGGCGACGGCGGCGCTCGCGGTGCTCGACCCGTCCACCGGTCGGCTTGTCGTCGCCTCCGCCGGGCACCTGCCGCCGCTGCTGATCACGCCGGGCGCGCCGGCCCGGTATCTGCCGATCGACCCCGGCCCGCCGCTGACCGCCGGCCTCGCTGACTACCCCGAGACCTCGCTGACCCTGACCGCCGGCAGCACACTGCTGTTCTACACCGACGGCCTGGTCGAGGACCGTAGCCGTCCGGTGGACGAGGGCATGGAGCTGCTGCGCTCGCAGATGTCCGCCGGCGGCAGTCCCGACGAGGTCTGCGACCGCGCGCTGGCCGCGGTCGCCCGACCCAGCGGCCACGAGGACGACACCGCCCTGCTCGCCGTCCGCTTCGCCGGCCCCCCTCGCTGACCCACCCCGTCACCAGCCCCACGGACCTGGCGTGCCCGGCCCGTCCCCCACCCGTCTTGCCCCTCTGCCCCCTTCCCCTTCCCGACACCGGCACCGAGCCCGACGCGGGCTCCGACACCGCCACCGAGCCCGACACCGACACCGCCACCGAGCCCGCCACCGCCACCGCCACCGAGTCCGACACCGGAACCGAGTCCGACACCGGAACCGAGTCCGACTCCGGCGGCCCACCTGTCGCTGTGCCGAGGGTTGTTCGGGCTCGTGCCGAGGGTTGTTCGGGAAATCAGGCCCTGATTCCAGAACAACCCTCGGCATGTGGCGACAGCGATGGTTTTGCGGCTACGGCGACCGACGGAGAGCGACGATCGCCGAACGGAGAGCGACTAGGGGTGAGTGGAGGGCGATAGGTGGAGGGCGGAGGGCGAGCGGCGGACGGCGATCTGCGGAGGTCAGGTGGCGGGGCCGGCGATCGACTTCAGTTCGACATAGGCGTCGAACCCCTCGGGTCCGTGTTCCCGGCCGATGCCGGACGCCTTGTAGCCGCCGAACGGAGCGGCGAAGTCGGTGGTGTAGCGGTTGACGGCGAACGTGCCGGTACGCACCCGGCGGGCGACGTCCAGACCGCGTTCGGCGTCGGCGGTCCACACCGAACCGGCCAGGCCGTACTCGCTGTCGTTGGCGAGCTCGACGGCCTGCGCCTCGTCGGCGTAGGGGATGACGGTGAGCACCGGGCCGAAGATCTCCTCGCGGGCGATGCGCATGTCGTTGGACGCGTCGGCGAACACGGTGGGTCGCACATACCAGCCGACGGGCTGGCCGGGTGGGCGGCCGTTGCCCCCGGCGACGACCCGGGCGCCCTCGGCCTGGCCGAGCGTGATGTAGTGCTCGACCCGTTCCTGCTGGCGGGCGGCGACCAGCGGGCCGATGTCGGTGGCGGGGTCCGCCGGATCGCCGACCCGCAGGGTGGCGACCAGATCGGCGAGGGCGTCGACCACCTCGGTGTAGCGGGCCCGGCTGGCCAGGATGCGGGTCTGGGCGACGCAGGCCTGGCCGTTGTTCATGAAGCTGGCCATCTTCAGCCCGTCGACGGTGGCGGCGAGATCGGCGTCGTCCAGGATGATCGCCGCCGACTTGCCGCCGAGCTCCAGGGTGACGCGTCGCAGCCGCTCACCGCACAGCGCGGCGATGCGCCGTCCGGCCGCGGTGGACCCGGTGAAGGCGATCTTGTCGATGCCGGGATGGGTGACCAGATGCTCGCCGATCTCGCGGCCCGCCGGCAGGACGGACACCACGCCCGCCGGGAAACCCACCTCGGCGATCACCTCGGCGAGCGCCAGCGCGTCGAGCGCCGTCTCCGGCGCCGGCTTGACCACGACGGTGCAGCCGGCGAGCAGTGCCGGGGCGAGCTTGGACATGATGGCCGCCTGCGGCACGTTCCACGGCACGATCGCGCCGACCACCCCGACCGGCTCGCGCCGCACGGTGATCGGGTCGCCGAGCACGCCGGTGCGTTCGGCCTCCCAGGGGTAGGTCTCGGCGAGGTCGGCGAGGGTGGTCAGCAGCAGCCACGGTGCGAGGGTCTGCCCGGTCTGGCTGAACCCGATCGGCGAGCCCATCTCCGCGGTGATCAGCTCCGCGAACTCCGGCGCGCGGGCCACGTACAGCTCGGCGAACCGCCGCAGCAGCGCGATCCGCTCCCCCGGGGCCAGCCGCGGCCATGGTCCGGTGTCGAAGGCGTCCCGGGCCGCGGCCACCGCCCGGTCGACGTCCGCCGTCGTCGCCGCGGGTGTGCGGCCCACTAACTCCGTCGAGTGTGGTGAGTGCACGTCGAGGACGTCCGTCCCCGTCGAACGCTCCCAGTTTCCGCCGATGAACAACCGGTCATAGCCACGCACAGGACCTCCCGCTGATCGCGCCGGGCCGCCACACGCGACGTGCCATACGCCATGCGCGCCCGCCGTTCACTGCCCGCCGGTCGACGGACGCACGGGACATCCTGCACCGATTGTCGCGCCCGCTCACCCGATCACGGTTGTGGGCCGGCGGGGCACACGGTCACGGGTACGGGTACGGGGCGGGCACAGTCGCACCGGTCGGCGGCGTCGGAACGGGCCGGGATGCGGTTCGTCTCCGCGGACGCCCTCAGTGGCCCGGTGGTGCGCCGCGCGGTGCTCGACGCCGAGCCGGACGCTGTCGTCCACCTGCTCACCGCGATCCCGGCTCGGATCGGTCAGGGGATGCGGGCGACGCCGCAGTAGCCATCGACGGCCGCCGGCAGCGCCCCGTCGGCGGTAGGCGCGGGACGCCAGTGGGTGTGCGGAACGATGCCGGGCTCGATGAGCGTCAGACCGTCGAAACGGCGGGCGAACTGGTCCGGGGTGCGCAGGATGTAGGGGATGGCGCCGCTGTCGTTGTACTCGTCCTGCGCGGCGTCGAAGTCGCCACCACCGCCGCTGTCGGCGTCGCTGTCAGGTGCGGGGCCCGCGGGCAGGGTGCCGTCGTAGCTCACCAGGTAGCTGCCGGGCACCAGCGGGGCGAGCAGGGCATCGACGATGCGGCGAAGCTCGTCGTCGTCGGCGATGTGGCCGAGCACGCCCATGAGCAGGAGCGCGACGGGTTGGTCGAGGTCGAGGGTGCGGGCGGCACCGGCCAGGACGGTGGCGGGGTCGTGCAGGTCGGCGTCGAGGTAGTCGGTGGCGCCCTCGGGGGTGCCGACGAGCAGGGCACGGGCGTGCACGAGCACCAGCGGGTCGTTGTCGACGTAGACGATCCGGCTGTCGGGGGCGACGCGCTGGGCGACCTCGTGGGTGTTGTCGGCGGTGGGCAGCCCGGTGCCGACGTCGAGGAACTGGCGGATGCCCGCCTCACCGGCGAGCCACGTGACCGAACGGGTGAGGAACCCGCGGGAGGCGCGGGCAAGCTCGGCGATGCCGGGGAAGACCTTGAGGTACTCGTCGCCGGCCACCCGGTCCACCGGGTAGCTGTCCTTGCCGCCGAGCCAGTAGTTCCAGATCCGCGCCGAATGCGGAACCGAGATGTCCACCCGGTCCTGCGGGCTGGACGGAACAGCCGCGTCAGCCGACATCGCGCACTCCGAAGGGTCAGGGGCCAAGGGCCGCGGAGACAGCGGCATGACAGGCGGCAAAACCGCAAAACTGCTCTGCGATGCTGCGGACACCCTAATACAGGGCAGCACCTGTGGGCGGCCGGGCGCATGATGGGTGGCATGGGAACGGGCATGCGATCCGCCCGGAGCACCGTGGGCGATCCAGACGCATCGAGTGATCCAGGCATATCAGGTGATCCGGGCATATCAGGTGGTCCGGGCAGGCGGATCCGGCAGGGCGCCACGGGCGGGCCGGGTCCGGTCGAGGCCGGGCCGGTGGCACAGCTGCGGGGCTGGCTCGGTGGGCAGGTGTTCCAGCGGGTCGCCGGGCCCGAGGGCGCCGGGCGCCGCGAGCGGATCTTCGCCGCGCCCGGTGAGCGCTGGTTCGCCGAAGACCGGCCGATCCGCCTGGTGCATGCGGACTCGGCGATGTTCGTCGGTGGCCTGCGGGCGTTGCTGTTGCAGTCGCTGCATCCACTGGCGATCGCCGGGGTGACGCAGCATTCGGATTTTCGTAACGACCCGTGGGGCCGCCTGGCGCGCACCAGCTTCTTCCTGGCGGCGACGACGTTCGGCCCGGCCGACGAGGCCGAACGGGCCATCGCCCGGGTGCGCGCCGTCCACCGGCGGGTCCGTGGTGTGGCCGCGGACGGCCGGCCCTACGCTGCCGGCGACCCGCAGCTGATGCGCTGGGTGCATGTCGCCGAGGTCGACAGTTTCCTCGCCGCCTACCAGCGGTACGGCGCCCATCCGCTGGATGCCGCGCGGCGGGACGGCTACGTCGCCGACACCGCCGTCATCGCCGAACGGCTCGGCATCAAGGATCCGCCGCGTACCACCGCCGAACTCGACGACACGCTGCGTTCCTACCGGCCGGAGCTCACCGGCACGCCCGAGGCCCGCTCAGCCGCCCGCTACCTGCTGTTGCGCGCGCCGCTGCCGTTGGCCGCCCGCGCCCCGTACGGCGCGCTCGCCGGTGCGGCGGTGGGGCTGATGCCCGTGTGGACGCGCTGGCCGTTACGCCTGCCGTACCTGCCGGCCACAGAGGCGACCGTCGGACGTCTCTGTGGCCAGACGATCGTCACCACCATCCGCTGGGCGACCCGCGCGGCCGACCCTGCCGTGCCCCACGCCGGCATCGACTAGTCGCCGGCTCCCCCGCCCACCGCGGCACGGCCGTTGGCATGCCGTCCACGACTGCTCGGGGACAGCGCCCTCAGCACCCTGTCGCAGCGCCGCCAGCGCCGTCAGCGCCGTTCGAACACGAAGGCGGCGGCGACGGCGGCGCCGACGATGACTCCGACGATCAGGATGCCGCCGAGGACGAAGAAGCCGACCGTCTTGATCAGGGCGATGACGACCGGCAACCCGGCCATCATCAGATAGGAACCGCGGGTGCGTACCGGCGTGTTGGCGACGGTGGTGATCCGCTGCACGGCGGTGACCCGGGAGACGTTCATCTGGTCTGACACCGACGGCATCAGGCGGATGGTGCTCCAGGTCAGCGCGACGAACGCGCCCGTGAGCAGAACCGCGTAGATGAGGCCGAAAGCACGCCCGAACGCCTCGAACGACGCGCCCGCCGCGATGACGGTCGTCACCAGGGGCAGGTACCACCCGGTGGTGCGATCCTGCCCGGCCTGGCTGACCAGCCGCCGTGCCTGCGCGAACCGGGCGCCACGCCCGCCTCGACCCCCCGGACCGCCGCGCCCACCCGCACCGCCGCGGCCGGGTTCGGCCGATCCGCCGTAGTAGCTGTCCGCCATGACCGCCTGACTCCCTCCGCGCCTGGTGCGCCGACCCTCGGCCCGCTACGCCGACCGGATCGACCTGTACCGCGCCGGACGCGGCACTACCCAACCTATTCTCCCCCTTGCACGGGGAAGCAGACGCGGATTTCGCCCGGCGGGTCCACCCCCGGGCACGATCCAGCCCACCTGGGCCGATACGTGCGTCCACGGGGCGGCGGACGTCCGCGGGAAACTGTCGGTGAGGGAAGCTAGCGTGACGGCATGTGTCGCAACATCACGGAACTGCGGGGCCTCGAACCACCGGCGAGCGACGAGGAGATCGAGGCGGCCGCGCGCCAGTTCATTCGAAAGGTCAGTGGGGTGCGTCGTCCGTCATCGGCGGCCGATGACGCGGTCGAGGTGGCCGTCGCCGAGGTGGCGGCGGTGGTCCACCGGCTGCTCGGGACGTTGCCCGCCCGCCGGCAGCCACCCGCCACTGTGCCGCCGCTGCGCCGCCCCGAGGTGCGTGCCCGGCTCGGGCTCTGAGCCTGGCCGGTCTGGCATCGGCCCTACCGTCAGCGGCTCCTACGGCTGGCGACGCCGGCGATCAGGGCGCCTGCGATCAGCGGCGGTGGCGGGCCATGTCGGCGCGGGAGCGGCGCCGGCGGTTACCTGAGTCGACGAGCCGCTCCGGCGGGCGACCGGCCTCGGCGCCCGCGCGGTCGGCGGCGACGCTGTCGGCGATCAGTTCCCGGGTGCGGTCCTGTTCCTGGTCGTCCAGTCCGGTCAACAAGCTGTCGAACACACTCACCTGGTTACTCCTGGTCCTCGCTGCCGCCGAAATGTTCCGTTGCAATAGGCTTTCCCGCAACGTCGGCTGATAAAGCACGCCATCTTCGCTGATTGCGGCCAAGCATCCCGGACCAGAACGTCGCAGGTCGGATCGCCTGTGTCGCATCCGGCGATCAACCTCGGCGGCACGACCCGCGAGAAGCGGCCATCCCACCGGCACGCACCGGCGCCACCACCGCCTGTCACGGCCCCTGGACGACCACGGGCCGACCGCGACCGCACGGTCGGCCACCGCGGATACCGCCCGCCCGTTCGGACGGCCCGTTCATCGGCCGCCGGGTGCTGGTCGCCGGGGACGGGTCGCCGCCCGCCGTCCCGGAGCGTGGACCGGCGGCCACCGCCCCATCGCCGGAAACGTTCATGGACGGCGATCTAGCGGGAGCGGCGACCGTGCCGGCTGGATCGGCGCAGCTCACCGGTGGTGGCGGCGGAGGTGGTGGACGGCCGGGCATGGCCGGGTCCGCCGGACTGGCGCATGGCGGGCATTGTCGTGGTCGGTGAGGAACGGAACCGCCCGGTGGCGGACGGCGGCGGGACCGTCCACGGACCGGTGGAGGCGGCGCTACCGGGGTCGGCGGCGGGCCTGGAACGGCGGGAACCCGCGCGCGGCGAGGGGCCGTCCGCCGTGACGATGCCCCGCCCGCCCGGCCCGCCCGGCCCGCCCGGCCCGCCGGGACCGAAGGAGCCGAAGGGGCCAGTCGGGCCGGTGTGGGTGCTCAGGCGTTCGGCCGCCGCGACGCGGTGACGTCCGCTGTTCCCACCGTCGCGGCCACCACCGGACCGGCCCCCACCCGAACGACCGCTGTCCGAGCGACCGTCACCGGAGCGGCCACCACCCGCGGCGCGTCCGGCGCCGACGCGGCCACCGACGGGTCCGGTGTCGGACGTCCCGCTGCGAAAGACGCGCAGCCCATGGCCACCATGACCGGAGCCGCTGGACTCGTCGGTGCCACGGCCGGGACGCAGCAGGTGCAGCAGCGCGGGCAGCAGCAGGATGCGTACGACGAGCGCGTCCAGGACGACACCCACCGACAGGCCGACGCCCAGCAGTTTCATCACCCGAACGGGCTGTGCGGCCAGCGCCGCGAACACGATCACCATGATCAGGCTGGTGGTGACGACGATGTGGCCGACGTCCGCGTGGCGGCTGCTGATGGCCCGGCGCTGGTCGGGATCGTCGGCGGCGGCGTGCAGGCTGCTGAGCATCGTCAGGTGCATCCCGATCGCCAGACCGAAAACGACGATCATGATGATGCCGAGCAGGAACGGTTCGACCGGGCCGGGTCGCACGCCGAGACGCGCGGCGAGGTGGCCTTCGGTGAACACCCAGGTGATCGCGCCCAGGGTGGCGGCGAGGGCGAGCAGGCTCGCCGTCATCACGGCCAGGCTGTGGCGCACCGAGCGCAGCGCGAACAGCGTGGTGAGCCCGAGCATGCCGAACTCCAGCGCCAGGAAGCCGGGCAGCACGGCGGCGAACCGGCTGGACATGTCCGCGAACAGGGCGGCCTGCCCGCTGATCCGCACGGTCAGTCCCTTGCCCGCGATCGCCGCCGGCACCACCTGCTCACGCAGCCGGTGGACGAGTTCGGTCGCGCCCGGCGCGCGCGGACCGTCGTCCGGCAGGATCTGGACGAGCGCCCCGCCGGCGGCGTCGTTGCGCAGCGACAGGAACGCCCGTGTCACACCGGGCGCGTCGTTGAGCGCCTGGATCACCCCGGGGAGCGGGTCGGGCGCGCCGGTGTGCAGTCCGGTCACGACGGCGAGCATCGGGCCGTTGAGCCCGGGGAAGTACGCCTCGCTGATCAGGTCGTAGCCCCGCCGGGTGGTGTTGGACGTCGGATCGGCACCGTTGTCGCCACCGCCGAGGGTCAGCCCGGTGACGGGCATCGCGAGCACGGCGAGCGCGACGATGGCCACTCCCGCGAGGACCTGCGGGTGCCGGGCGACCATGCCCGCCCACCAGGACCGCAGGCCCGGGCGCACCGGCAGGCCCGTGCCGCTGCGGCGCAGCAGGGTGCGTTCGGTCCAGACGAGCAGGCCGTGCCCGGTCAGGCGCAGCGCCGCGGGCAGCAGCGTCATCACGGCCAGCACGCTCGCCATCGCCGCGGTGAACCCGGCCAGGGCCAGGCCGTCGAACACGCTCAGACGCAGGGCGCTCGTGGCGAGCATGACCCCGGCCAGCGCCAGGCCGCCGATCGCGGTGGCCCGTCCCGGGTGGCGCAGGGCCGCGCGGGCCGCCTGGGGCGGGTCGAGTCCGGCACGCAGCTGGTTCTGGGTGCGGTTGACGATGACGACGCTGCTCCCCAGGGTCATCCCGAAGGCGAGGACGAGGGTGAGCAGCGGGGCGAGCTGGTTGAGGTCGGCCCGCAGCGACAGCAGCATCGCCGCGGCCGTCGCCATCCCCGCGGCGACGAGCGCGACCAGCATGCACACCGCGACCGCCGCCGGTGCCCGGACCATCAGGCCCAGCACCAGCAGGGCGATGCCCACGGCGAGTGCGACCGGCCACAGCGAGATACCCGACTGCACGATGATGGTGGCACCGGGTCCGTTCACCTCGACCTGAAGGTCGGGCCCGTCGTAGGCGCGGGCGGTGTCGATCAGCGCGCGGACGGCGGCGTGGTCCGGCGCGGTCGGCGAACCCTTCATCAGCACCGAGACGACCGCGGCCTGGCCGTCGGCGCTCAGCGGCGACCCGCCTATCGGAAGCGCGGCCGCCGGGCTGAACGGGTCGAACGCACCGGCGACGCCGGGCACCGTCCCCAGCTGCGCGACCATCTCGGCGATCCGGGCCCGCACCGCCGGGACCTGCACCGTGCCGGAGCGCGCCCGCACGACGACCGTCTCCAGATCGGGCACCGTCCCCGACGGCATGAACGACGCGGCCGTGTCCAGGGCCCGCTGTGACTCGGCGTCATGGCCGGCCAGCTCGACGGAGAACCGCGGCCCGGCATGCCCGGCCATCGCGAGCGCACCCACCAGGGACGTCACCCACACCGTGACGACCAGCCAGCGGTGTCGCTGACACCAGCGCACCAGCAGAGCCACGGGCCTCATCCTCCGGCACGGCACGGGCCGGCTATATGGCCCTTTACGGAAATTGTCCGATTTACTTCGGCAAATCTCACCCGCCACCCGCCGACGCGTCAACACGATCCGCAGTCGGAACGCCCAGATAGGCACTCCGGTGGCGGTAGTGGGCAATCGCACCGAGAGCTGGCGGCAACATCCGCGAAACAGCACCCACACGTCCACCCATCCCGTCGGACGCCGCCGCCGGGACCGCCGCCAGCCATCCGGACGCCTGCCCGACAACGGACATCGGGCACCCGCGGGACGCCCCCGGGGCACCGTCGGGCCACCCGCGTACCCGGCCGGACCCACCCAGGTGACCACCGGCGGGTGGCCCGGCACCCGGTGACACCGCGTGAGGACGCGCCGACCTGCCCCCATCCGGGGAGCCGGAAGCGGCCCCGGGCGGACACCCGTCCGGGTTGGGCCACACGTCGGATCGCCGACCCCCACCCCTGCTACCCCGCGCGGCCGCCACGCCGGCGTGGCCCGGCCGCCCCGGTCATGGCGTACCACCCCGACGCCTCGGTGACCGTGCGGGTCCGGACTGGCCATGAGTTGCCACGATCGGACGGTCACCGCGCGCACACCCATACGGATGGCGCATCACGGACATCCGACGTCCAATCGTTCGATTCTCACAACCTGACGCCAACGTCACGTGTGAGGATGGCGCTCGATCGGACGGCACCGCGTTTCCCGTTCCGCTCCCGGTTCGCTCCCGGTTCGGTTCTTCGCCCCCACGGCTCCGAAGGGAACTCCGACCCCGATGTCGGTCACCGAAACTGTGCAGAACACACAGGACATTCCGTCCTTCCCGTTTCCGGACACGTTTCTTCCGCACACCTCCACCCGCATCGCCGAACTTGCCCGCCAGGGCCCCGCCACCCGCGTCCGTTTCGGTCCGTCCCAGCTGCCCATCTGGCTGATCGTGCGCACCGCGCCGGCCCGCGCGATGCTCGCCGACCCCCGGTTCTCCCGGACCAGAACCCTCGACTTCAACCCCCCGCTGACCGCCGGGCAGATTCCCGACCCCAATTCGCTGCTGTGGCTCGACCCGCCCGCGCACACCCGCATTCGTCGCCTGGTCAACGCCGGCTTCGCGCACCGCCGGATCGAACGGATGCGCCCGTTCGTCCGCGCCACCGCCCATGCGCGGATCGACGCGATGCTCGCCGCCGACACCCCCGCTGACCTGCGGCCACTGGCCTTCCACCTGCCCATCGAGGTCATCTGCCATCTGCTTGGCGTCCCCGACCTCGACCGGGAGAAGGTCCGCACGTGGAGCGAGTCCCTGTTCCGCTTCCACCTCGACCCGCAGGCCGCCGCCGCCGGACTCGGCGCTCTCTACGGCTATCTGGGAAACCTCGTCCGTACCCGTCGCGAAGCCCGGTCCACCACCGTCTCCGCAGCCACCGACGGCCTACACAACGGTGTCAACAGCGCCGAGCCACAGGGCCTTCTTGACGTCATCCTGGACGCCTACGAAGAATCCCTCCGTGATGCGTCCACCTCTGCGGGGGAAACGTCGCCGGAGGCGGGCGACGTGCCGCTGACCGAGACCGAACTGCACTCGCTCACCATGACACTGCTGATCGGCGGCTTCGAGACGACGGCCGGCGTGATGAGCAACGTCCTCACCACACTGTTGGACGACCGATCCCAATGGGAATGGCTGGTGGCGAACCCGGACGGGATGCCCGACGCCGTCGAGGAGCTGTTGCGCTACCACCCGCTGTCGATGACGTTCCCCCGTGTCGCCACCGAGGACGTCGACCTCGGCGACTTCGTCGTCCGCGCCGGCGAGGTCGTCGTCGTCCCGCTCGCGGCCATGAGCCGCGACCCCGCCGTCTTCCCCGATCCCGACCGCCTCGACCTCACCCGCACCCCCGTCCCCAACCTCACCTTCGGTCACGGCCCGCACCACTGCATCGGCGCCCACCTGGCCCGGGTGGAACTCACCGAGCTGCTGACCGCCCTGATCGAGAAGGTCCCCGACCTGCGACTGGCCGTCCCCGCCGCAGACCTGCGCTACGAGGTCAAGGCCCCCATCGGACGTCCCGAGGCTCTCCCCGTCACCTGGTAGCCCCGTCACCTGGTAGCCCCGCCACCTGACAGCCCCGCCTCCCGCAGCCCTGATCACCTCCCGGTCCAGTCGCACAGGGAGTAACCGGCAGGCCGCCCGGTACGTCCACGTCGTGCCGGGACCGGAGCTACACGGGTCGCCGTGGGGGCAAATCGGACACGAACACCCCCACGACGACCCGTGTAGCCGTCACGTTCCCGCCCGCCAGCCCACCACGCCGGGACCTTGTTCACCGAGAGTGGTCCATGGTCGTGGTTTCGACGTTCTTCGGTGGCGCACCCCGCACTCGGCCAGCCGCACAGGGGTGGCAGGCGGTGCGTGGGATGACGCAGGGGAGAGGGAAAGCCAACGCACAGCGGGCTCACAGCATCACCTCCCAGTGTGGTCATCGTGCGCTTCGTTCGGGAGCGCCGAGGCTGGGAGGGACACGGTGGCCACACGAGAGCAGGGGCTGCGGCAGACGGGTCCGATCACGGCGGTAACAGCCGCCCTCGCGACCGCGGGCATGATCGGATTCGGCGTGCTGGCGCACGAGCATTCCACCGCCACCGCCGCCGACGCGGAGACCTCGAGCGGGTCCACCACGGACTCCAGCGGGTTGTTGACCGGCTCCACCGGCGACAGCGGCAGCACCCACGTGACGACCGGGGGCTCCTGATCATGGATCGGACCCTGGCCACCACAGTCCCGCCCCGCTCCCCCGCCCCGTCCCCGTCCCCGTCCTCACCTTCGGCCCCGGCCCCGGTCTCGCTCCCAGCCCCAGCCTCGGTCCCAGCCCCGCCTCCCGGTCCGATTGCGGCTCCCGTTCCGCCCTCGGCCTCGACTCCGATCGGGCCAGGGGCGCCGGCATCCGCGTCCTGGTCCGTGTGGAGCACCACCGCACAGGTCGTGGTGACCGATCCGGGCCAGTTGGACGCGGCCAGGCGGATCGTGGCCAACGAGATCGCCGCCGTCGACCGGGCCGCCAGTCGGTTCCGCCCGGACGCGGAGATCATGCACCTCGACGCCGCCGGGGGCGCTCCCCAGCAGGTCAGCGAGCTGCTGGCCGAGCTGATCGGGGTGGCGCTGGACGCCGCGCGGCGCACCGGTGGGGATGTCATCCCGACCCTTGGTGGTGCCCTGGCCGATCTGGGCTACGACCGTGACCTGTCCCTGCTGGCCAGGAACGGACCGCCCGTCCTGACGGTGCGCCGACCGGCGCCGGGCTGGCGGCGGATCAGCCTGGCCGGTCGGACGTTGACCCTGCCGGTGGACGTCCAGCTCGATCTCGGGGCCACGGCGAAGGCGCACACGGCGGACCGGGCCGCGGCCCAGGTGGCCGCCCGGCTGGACACCGGGGTGCTGGTCAGTCTGGGTGGGGACATCGCCACCGCGGGCCAGGCGCCAGCGGGCGGCTGGCAGGTGCACGTCGCCGACCAGCCGGGTGAGCCGACCTGCGTGGTCGGTCTGGCCGCCGGCACGGCGGTCGCCACCTCGAGCACGCTGGGCCGGCGCTGGCAGCGCGGTGACCGACTGCTGCACCACATCCTCGATCCCCGCACCTGCCAGCCGGCTCCCACGGTGTGGCGGACGGTGACGGTCGCGGCCAGCACCTGCGTCGCGGCGAACACCGCGAGTACCGCGGCGGTCGTGCGAGGCCAGGCGGCACCGGGCTGGCTCGGCGCGCTCGGTCTGCCGGCCCGCCTCGTCGACGCCCACAAGGAGATCACCATGGTGGCCGGCTGGCCGTCCTCGCCGGCCCCCATCCGCCGGCTGGGCCAGCCGGGTACCGCCCTCACCGCGGCTCCCACCCGTTCCGAGGGCACGTCGCGATGAGCGTCGACACCCTCTGGTACGTGGCGCGCGGCTCCGGCGTGGTGACGTTGCTGCTGCTGAGCCTGAACGTCGCACTTGGCATCATGGCCCGTTCGGGCCAGGGTCTCGCGGGCCTGCCCGGCTTCGTGGTGGCCCAGGTACATCGCACCGCGGCGCTGCTGTCGGTGGTGTTCCTCGGCATCCACGTGCTCACCCTGCTGCTCGACCCGTACGCGCACCTGACCGTGCCCGATGTGGTCATCCCCTTCGGCGCGGGCTACCGCCCGCTGTGGACGGGCCTGGGCACGCTGGCGCTGGACCTGCTCGCGGCGATCATCGTGACCAGCCTGCTGCGCCACCGGATCGGCCGGCGCGTCTGGCAGGCGGTGCACTGGTCGGCCTACGCGGCCTGGCCGATCTCGATCGGTCACGCGCTTGGCGGCGGCACCGACAGTGGCACCGGCTGGCTGCAGGCGATGGTGGTCGTCTGCGTGCTCACCGTCGCTGGCGCACTCGCCTGGCGCCTGTCGACCGGCTTCGCCCACCCGCCCCGGGCCCGCGGTGCCCAGCCCAACCCCGCCACGCCGGCTGGCCCGCCCGGACCAGCCACACCCCCCGGACCAGCCACACATCCCCCGGACCAGCCACACAGCCTGCACCAGCTACGCCGCCCGGACCAGTCACGCAGTACGACCAGACCGCGGACGGCTACCAGGGCGCGCAGTACGACCAGGCCGTACCGGCCATACCTGGTAAGTGGCCGCTGGTCGCATCCGGATTCTCGACGCGGTCGGTCACGGCCGAGGCCACCGTCCCCGGTTCGGCCTGTGCCGCCGGCTCCGCTCTCCCACGATCGGACCCCCACCATGACCTTCGATGACCTCCAGATGATCAACGATGACGCCCATGCCGCCGCGTCCACCTCGATCGGCGCCGCACCCTCACCTGCCTTCTCCTCCCGTACACCGCTGGCCCGGCCCTCACCGCCGTCCCCCGCGGCAGCGCCCACCGCCGATCCGACCCCGACCCCGACGCCGGGCCGGGCTCCCGGTATGGCCCGGCCGGGGGATGGCGCGGGGATGGCTGGGGCGTCCGAGGGCCTGGGCGGGGTGGTCCTCAGCCGCGATGGCGAGCCGGTGGCGCTGACCGGGCCGGGACGTCCCACGCTCGCGGCCCGGCTGATGGGACTCGCGGCGGCGGACCTGGCCGAGCACGATCGGCTCTACGGACCGGTGCCCTGGCGGGGACCCGGTGGGGCACTGCTCCACGACCTGCGCGACGCCGGCCTGACCGGTCACGGCGGCGCGGCCTTCCCCACCTGGCGCAAACTGGCCACGGTGCTGGAGACCGCGCGGCGAGGCGCCCCGGTCGGATCGGGGCGGCGCACCGCCCGGGTGGTCGGGCCACCGATCGTGATCGCCAACGCGGCCGAGGGTGAACCCGAAAGCGCCAAGGACACGACCCTGCTGGTCAGGGCGCCCCATCTCGTCCTGGACGGGTTGGCGCTGGCGGCAGAGGCGGTCGGCGCCGGCGAGGCCGTCGTCTATGTCAAGCCTGGCCCGGGTGCGCAGGCCGTCCGGTGGGCGCTGTCGCAGCGCCAGGTGGCCGGACGGGACCGGTGCCCGACACGGGTGCACGAGGCGCCCGCGTCCTACCTGGCCGGGGAGGCGTCGGCGGTGGCCGCGGCGGTGGCCGGCGGTCCCGCGCGGCCGCACGCGCACTGGCTGCCGCTGGCCGAGGTCGGCATCGGCGGACGGCCCACCCTCGTCGACAACGTGGAGACACTCGCCCATCTCGCGACGATCGCCCGCTGGGGCGCCGGCTGGTTCCGTACCCTCGGCACCGTGGACGACCCGGGCACCGCCCTGGTCACCGTGACCGGGGCGGTGCGGGTACCGGGTGTCGTCGAGATGCCGTACGGCACCACGCTCGGTGAACTGGTCGAGCTGGCCGGTGGGGCCAGCGCTCCGGTCGGGGCACTGCGCATCGGTGGCTACGGCGGCACCTGGCTGCCGGCGTCCGCGCGGGCCGGGACGGTCTTCTCCCGAGCGGGGCTGGCCGCCTGGGACGCGGCGCCCGGTCCGGGCATCCTCACGGTGCTGCCCGCGCATGCCTGCGGTCTGGCGAAGACCGCCCGCATCGTCGCCGAGCTCGCCGCCCAGAGCGCGGGCCAGTGCGGCCCGTGCGTCACCGGCCTGCCGCGGCTGGCCGAGGCGACCGCCGCCATGGCCGCTCTGGGCTCCCCGGTCGGCCACACCGTCGTCAGCACCTACACCCATGATCCGCGCGAGGCCGACCCGTCCGTTCGGGCCAGCGGCCCACGCCCCGCCGGCGCACCGCACCGAGAGAACCCCGCGGCCGCCGCCAGCCGGGCGCTGGCCCTCGCCGCCCTGGTCGCCGGACGTGGCGCCTGCCACCATCCCGACGGCGTCGCCCGCCTGGTCCGCAGCGCCCTGCGCACCTTCGCCGCCGACATCCGCGCCCACGCCGACGGCTACTGCCGCGGCAGCGCCCCCGCCTGACCGTCCACACCACAGCCACGGCCCACGACGGTGCCAGCCCACACGACGGTGCCAGCCCACACGACCGGTCCGGCCCGCGCGACAGCTCGTTGGTGGCCATCTCGGCTCATCCGCAAGGAGGATGTATGGCCCGCACGGCCCAGCAGTCCGGACCCTCCGGCTGTGGATCGACTGGACGGCCTGCGACGGCCGCGGCTGGTGCACCGAACTGCTCCCCGAACTGCTCGACAGCGATCCGGACGGCTAGCCCATCGCGCTGCACTCGGCCACCGGCCAGACCCGCGAGCTCACCGTGCCCGCACCCCTGGCCGACCACGCTCAGCGCGCCGCCGACCTGTGCCCACGCCTCGCCCTGCACCTGCGTCCGGCCTCGCCCCAGAACACCGGACGGAGCTGAACCACCGCCCAGGCGCCAGCGTGGCACCGGACCCGCACCACCGACGGGGCCTGGGTCACAGCCTGGGCCACGGCTGCGACCGGGTCACCGTGGTTTCGACGCGATCAGGAGGTGACAGTGGCTCAGGCCTGGGTACCGCACCATCACGACGCGATCACCACCGCACGACACCACAGCACCACGCAGACAGGCACCACCCTGGCAGACCCGCCCCAGGCAGACCCGACGCGTAGAAGGGACCCACCCCCATGACCAGGCCCTACACCGTGGACGACGCCAACGACACCCGCCACATCGCCGCTCCGAGCACCATGCCAGCGGCCAACCCGTACCGCGAGCAGCCCCGCGGCCCCCAGCCCAACGCCGGACGATCCGACTACGGCCAGCCCGACTCCGATCGGTACGACGCCGAGCAGACCCGGGTCAGCGGCTCCTACGGTAACCCCGCCGCCGGCAGCCAGGCGTACAGCAGCCAACCCCATGGCAGCCAGTACCCCGCCCCGTCGGGCTACCCGACGCACCAGAACGAGCCCGGCGGCTACCTGCCGTACCCGGACACCGGCCGTGACCAGATGGAGTACGGCCGTCCGTGGCAGCAGCAGCCGCAGCCCGGCGGCCCGGGCGCGGCGGGTGTGGAGCCTGCCGGCGCGCGGACGCTGTGGATTCTCGCCTTCGTGTTCTCGGCCGTGGCGCTGCTCGTGCCGTTCGTCGGCTTCGCCGCCATCGCCTGCGGCGCGGTGTCGTGGAACAAGGGCAGCCGCCGCGGCAAGCTCGCGACCTTCGTCGCCATCGGCGCGACCCTCGTCGGCTGGGTCATCGGCGCCCTGCTCGTACTGTCCTGACCGTCTCCGCACCGCCGGCCGACATCGTCGGTCACCATCGTCCGACGGCCGGCGCACCACACGCCGGTGCCGCATCGCCCTCGCCCCTTCCGTGATGCGGCACCGGCCCATCGTCCGACCGGGACCCATCTTCCGACCGGGACCCATCTTCCGACCGGGATCCACGTCCGAACAGGCCGCGGCATGGCGGCGCAGTGTCACCGTCCACGCCTTCGCGCGGCACCTCCCCCGAAGTCAGCAGATCATCGTCTCATCTGGTATCGGGGCGTTCACCCAACGGACCGTCGCGGCCTCTGCGGCGGCCAGGGGCCTGGGGGGATCTGGTGGGCCAGCGGGTCGTTCCAGAGCCGGTCGACGTCCTGGGGGCGCAGCGCGTAGCCGGTGAGACGTTCCAGGACGAGCAGGCCCTTGGGTACCGACCCGTCGAACCGGGTGAGGTCGAGGCCGTGGAACAGCGGGGCGAGCGCGGGGCTTCTCGGCGCGCGGTCGAGGCTCTCCTCGGCCAGCAGCAGGTCGCCGCCGCTGGCCAGGCTCAGCCGGTTGTCGACGTTGACGTTCCAGAACACGCTGCCGGCATGCCCGCCCAGGGACAGGTCGGCGATCGTCGGGCCGTGCGAGCCGGCGAAGCTGTTCTCCTCCATCACCACCACGATGTCGGTGCCCGGCACGTTCATCGCGGCGAGCCAGCCGACGCGATCGGGGGCGTCCATCAGGGAGTGCAGCGATCGAGGACGAACCGGGTTCGCGCCGAAGATGCGGACCACCTCGTCGCGGTCGGTACCGACGACGATGGTGATCGTCGCAGCCTCGCAGAGCACGCAGCCGCGGGACCGGATCCAGTGGTACTTCTCCTCGGGCGGCGAGGGTGGTTCGGGCTGGCCGCGCAGCCGGTGCCCGAGCCGGTCGGTCTGGCGCAGCACCAGCGGCTGCCTCAGGGGCGCGGACCAGACGAGTAGCTCGTAGGACTCGCTGTCGTGGTCACGGCCACGGGCGGCGACCCGCACCCGGTAGTCCCCCGGCCAGGGCGGGCTCTGCTCTCGCCACTCGTGCTGCTCGGTAGTCGGTCCGGCGCCGACCACCGACGCGAATCCGATCTCGGCATGCCAGCTGACCTCGACGACCTCGTCGTGCAGCGCCAACTGCCGGGCGGTCCGCTCGGCGTTCGGTGCCTCGGCGAGCACCTCCAGGCACAGGTTGACCGGACCGTCGGCGCGACCGGTGCGCACCAGCAGCCCACCGGGCACCAGCGCGACCAGACCGTTGTCCGCGAACCGGGCATCCGCGGCACCGGCACCGGCACCGGCACCGGCACCGAGCAGCGTCGCGTCCCCCTCGAGCAAACCGAGCTCATGACCGTGGACGTCGACCAACCCGGCGTGTGCTCGGGGCAGAGTGAACAGCCGCCGGCGGCGGGCGAACAACGCGGGCCCGTAGGCGGCGGGCATCGGAGCGTGGGCCAGGTGCACCGCGGTGCTGCCAAGCCCCAGACCGACGATCGTCGCCGCGTCGTACGGCGAGCCATCCGCCCGCCGCATGATCGCGGCCGCCGTGGCGATCCCCAGGGCCAGCGCCCGTGCACCGTGGCGGGCCGCGATCTGCGCCTCTTCCACCAGTTCCGCCGCGGGTGCGAGGGCCGCCGCGGCCTCGGCGGGGTCGTCGGCAGGTGCGTTACCCGGCCATCCTGGTGGCCCGGTGACATACGCCGCCTCGGTCAACCCCGCGAGCCACGCGGCATCACCGCCCGCACCTACAGCCGAACCGGGGGCCGAACCCGGATCCGAGGCCGGGGCGAGCAGGCCTGCGATCGCCGGATGTTCGGTGAGGGCGGCGACGACATCCTCGACGAAGGCGCAGACCTGCGGCTGGTGCAGATGCAACCGGCGCACCGCCCGAGCGGCCACCGACTCGGCGATCGACCCGCCCGCACGGTTGACCACGCCGACCTGGACGCGGGACGTGTACCCACGTGAAACCGGCACCGGCACCGGGATGACCGGCGCTGGCCGCAGCCCGTTCACCGTGAGCTCGAGGGCGCCGAGGAGCCGGTCAGCTACCGACACTCCCATCGCCCGCAGGGCGCCGAGGACCGCGGAATCCTCAGACTGGAAGTACCAGGGCCCAGTCGGGTGGCTCATCATGTCTGCTCTCCCGAAACCGAACGGCGGGAAGCCAGGCGGCGGGAAGCCGCGGTGCTGCGGGAAGCCCACGTCACCCCAGCCTGCCACCCAGCCGGGCGATCTGGCAGCAGTCCCGTTGCCGAACGCGGTCGCCGGATCGAGGGTGGCTCCGAGGCGGCCGAGCGCCACCGCGACCGGCGCGGGGATGAGCGCGGCCAGCGTCGGGGCCAGTGCCAGCACCACCGGCATGATCGCCGACAGGGTGCCTTCCGGTACAGGCTCGCGCCCTGGTGGCTGTCTCACCGTGCGATCCGGTGGGCGAGCTCGTCGTTCCAGAGTCGCTCGACCTCATCGGGTTGCAGCGCGTGGCCGGTGAAACGTTCGAGAACCAGCAGACCCTTGGGCACCGTGGCGCCCCACCGGCTCAGGTCCACGCCGTCGAACAGCGGGGTCAGCTCGGGTTCGATCGCCATGTCCTCCATGACCTCATCGCTGAGCAGAAGACTGCCGAAACGGGCCAGGCTGAGTCGGGTGACGGCGTTGACGTTCCAGAACATGCTGCCGGCCACGCCCCGCCGGGACAGCTCCGCGAGCAGCTGGGGATCGGTGCCGGCGAAGTCGTTCTCCTCGATGACCACCACGGTCTCGCTACCAGGGATCTGCATCGCCGCCAGCCAACCGTCGCGGTTCAGGTCGCCCAGCAGCGACGCCAGCGACCGTGGGCTGACCGGCTCGGCTCCGAACAGGCGAACGACGTCGTCCCGTGGGGTGCCGACCACGATGGTGACGGTCGCCGCCTGGCCAAGAACCGAACTCGCCGCCCACACCCAGTGGTACTTCTCCTCGGGCGGTGGTGCCGGTTCATGCTGGCCGCGCAGCCGGTGCCCGAGCCGGTCGAGGTGCTGCCAGACGACGGGAGCCGCGGGGGGCGCCGACCAGACGAGCAACTCGTAGGACTCGTGATCGTCGGCGTGGTCGCGACCAGCGGCGGCGACCCGCACCCGGTAGTCCCCCGGCCATGGCGGCGTCGGATCACGGTGGTCGACCAGATCACCCCAGCCAGCCGGCGTCGGCTCGCAGGACACGTTCGTCACCACGGCCGATCCCGCCTCGGCCCGCCAACTCATCTCGACGATCTCGTCGTAGGTGCGCAGCTGCGCGTCGGTCATGTCCGCGCTCGGCGGATCGGCCAGGATGCGCAGGGTGAAGGACACATGCTCGGCCTCCTGGCCGGTGCGCACCAGCAGCCCACCGGACACCACCGCCACCAGGCCGTTGGCCGCAAACGGAGCATCCACGTCAGAGGAGATGCCAGTCGAGCCCGTGCCGGCGGCAGCGGCAGCGGCAGCGGCAGCGGCAGCGGGGACCAGCGTGACGCCGTCGTCGGTGTGGGCGACCTCAAGCAGACCGAAGACATGGCCATGGGTGCGGACGTGTCCGTGGGAGGTACGCGGCAGCAGATAGAGCTGGCGGCGGCGCTCGAGCAACGCCGCCGCGTACTCGACCGGCATCGGTGCCTCGGCCAGGTGCAGCGCGGCGGCCGCGAGCCCCACACCGACGACCGTTGCCGCGTCGTGGGGCGAGCCGTCCGCGTGCCGCGCTGTCATCGCGGCGACCGCGAGGGCGAGGGCCAGTGCCCGCAGGCCATGCCCGGCGGCGATCTCCGCCTCCCGGCGGAACTCCGGCGCCGACACCTGTGCCGGACCCGGCTCCCCGTCCGCCTGGCCCGGCCAGCCCTGGGGCCCCAGCGCGGACGCCGCCTGCGCCAGCCCGCTCCCCCAGCCTGTGCCACCACCAGCCATCCCAGTGCCAGCCACGGCGTCACCGGTGCGGACCGCGCCGAGCACCGCGGTGACAGCCGGGTCCGCGGCCACACGTCCGACGAGCTCGGTGATCAGGACTGCCGTGTGGGGAGACTGCTGGTCGAGCCGGCCCGCCGCCCGCCGTGTCGCGGAGCCAGCACTCAGATCGTGCAGGCAGTCGACGGTGAACACCGACCGCGGCTCGGGCGAGCAGAGCATCCCCACAGCGGCGACCCGCGGTGGGCTGAGCTCAGCCTCCAGCTTCGCGAGGCTGAGCTCCACCGCGCCGAGCAGCCGATCTCCCAGCGGCTCGCCCAGGAACTCCAGCGCTGCCAGCGCGACGGACAGCCGCGGCCCGTGCTCCTGGCCGGGGGACGACCTGGCAGCGATGACCCTGGCCGCACCGGGGGTGGCCCCCAACCTGCCGACGACCGTCGCCACCGGGGCGGGGATGCGCTCGGCCAGCGTCGGCGCGACCTCGAGCACCCACCGCACGACCACCGCCATGGTCACTGCGTCGATCTCACTCACGGCCAACCGCCTCCTCTGCGCGCAGGGTCCGTAACCAACGGGTCGCACGCTAGAAGACGGGTCCGACAAAAATGCGCGGAAGGTCGCGAGACGACGCCTTGGCGCAGCCAACCGCCAGGTCGGCGGCCGGTGGCGGGTCAGCGGGCCAATGGCGGGTCAGCGGGCCAATGGCGGGTCAGCGGGTCAGCGGCGGGCAGCGGGTCAGCGGCGGGGGCAGGGGCGGGACAGGGTGACACGATCGAACTCGGCGCCGTGTTCGTCGATGCCGCGCACGGTCAGGGTGGACGCGCCGCCGGGATGGCCGGGAGTGGAGTCGACGGCGACGAAGGCGTAGTTGTCGAAGCGGGTGCGCGACCAGCTGATCGACTCGGTCACCTTGGTGCCGTCGGGGGCCCAGACGTAGCTGTTGGGCACGATGTTCGAGCCGGGGGCGGCGACCTTGCCGCGGTAGGACTCGAGCTCGCCGGTCTGGAACGCGTAACGGGGACGGCCCGCGGAGCCGGCGGTGATGTAGATCGTGCCGTCCCTGGCGGGTTCGATCGTCGAGCCGTCGAGGGCCGCACGGGTCGGGGCGTTGCCGCGGATCGGGTCGGTGCGCTCGTAGAGGTGGTTGTGTCCCTGCAGGACGAGGTCGACCTGGTAGGCGTCGAACAGCTTCGTCCAGGCGGCGCGCACCCCGCCGTCGCTGGCGTGCTGCGACGTCGTCGAGTAGGCGCAGTGGTGGAAGAAGCAGACGATGAAGTCGATGTCGGGGTCGTTCCGGTAGCCCTTGAGGGTCCGCTCCACCCAGGAGGTCTGCGCGCCGCCGGAGTAGCCGGTGTTCGTCCTGATCTCGAACGAGACGTCGTTGGCGTCCAGCGAGAGCACGGCGACGTTGCCGTAGACGAAGGAGTAGACGCTCGGGCAGCCCTGGGGTCCGCCGCCGGGCAGGTCCAGGCGGGCGGCGTGGCCGCCGTAGCCGTGCGGGGAGTAGAGCGCCTCCATGTCGTGGTTGCCGGTGGCGAACATCCACGGGCTGCGCGCGGCCGACAG
The DNA here is from genome assembly GCF_023242945.1 of Frankia umida. Taxonomy (NCBI): domain Bacteria; kingdom Bacillati; phylum Actinomycetota; class Actinomycetes; order Frankiales; family Frankiaceae; genus Frankia; species Frankia umida. Next base: position 4,760 of record NZ_JALKFT010000031.1, on the reverse strand, counting down.
TTCGATGTCGGAGAGGTAGACGTCCCACACGGTGGGGTCGTAGTTGTCGAAGCCGGTCGGCGGCTGACCGGTGGTCGTCCGCTTCGGCGGCCTGCCCATGCCGGACGGGTCGGCGTAGCAGATGTCGCCGGCGAGCAGGTGGAAGGCGGGATCGACGCGGGCGATCGCCGCGGTGATCGCCGAGGCGTGGGCGACGGTGGGCTGGTTGTCGTCCTTGTAGTAGTTGTCGTCGAAGAGGGCCTTGGGGGCTCCGGGGGGCGTGTGGTTGGAACCGTGGTCGCCCATCATGGTGAAACTGAACGGCCCACCCGCGCGGCCCTTGGCATGGCCGGTGCGGGTGGCCGTGATCGGCGTCGCCGCCCCGCCGGGGACCCGGAAGCGGTAGTAGTACTCGCGTCCGGGGGCGAGCCGGTCGAAGGCGGCGTGCACGTAGAACTGCTCGACGCTCAGAATCGAGCCGTCCACCTGCGGGACCTGTGACAACAGTGGACGGATCTCCGCCTCGACGGTGCCGCCGAGGGCGCGGGTCGGGCCGATGTCGACCAGGACGCGACCGCGGCCGGGGCTGCGGGTGAGCTGGCCGGCCAGGCGCAGCTGGCGGGCCGGGTCGGTGCCGAAGGCGGTGTGGCGGCCACCGACCAGCAGCGGCGCCTCGTCCGTCGCGGCGTAGGCGGCGCGGCCGAACGGGGTCGTGCCCAGGGTCGCCGCACCAGCCCCCGCGAGGCCGCCCAGCAGCAGACCGCGGCGGCTCACCGGCCGGCGGCGCAGGAAGTTCTGGAGCCAGTCATGCTGCTCGGCCATCGTCATGTCCTGCGCGAGACGCGCGGGAACTCCGGACGCCACAACTTCGTCTGAAGGACTCACAGGCATGGGTTCGAACGTAGGACCATCGCCGGCCACCATCACCTACCGCGACGTGGCCGGGCGCCGAAGAGTGCGTAAACAACGAGGTGCTGGTTGCCCGCACGCCACCTGTCGACCCGGTGGTCGCCTCGCGATGGTTCGGCGATGGCCCGGCGATGAGGAAGCGCTGTGATGATGGTTCGCCGATGATTTCGCACTGGTTCCACCAGGCCAGAACGCGTCACCGGACAACGTCGGACAAGTTCGTACGGAAATCGGGAATAGGCCAGATCATCTCCCGTCCAAGATGTTACGTTGATTACAAAATGATTTCCTCCAGATTTCCTCGGATGCTGCTTCCTCGGCGTGGCACGAAGTGGCCGTTCCACTGGATACGATGCCCGGGTGACATTGAAAGATTCGGGGGACGGCCAGCGGGACCGCACATCGGTACACCCGCCCGTATCGCGCGCAGAAAAGGTTTCGGTGCAGCTCGCCCGGGCGATCGTCCGCCAGCTGGCGGAACTTCCCCGTGGTGCGAGCCTGCCCGGCGAAGCCGAGATGATCTCCAGTTACGGCGCGAGCCGCAGCTCGGTCCGGGAAGCCCTGCGCATTCTCGAGGTGCAGGGCCTCATCACCATCCGTCCTGGTCCAGGTGGCGGTCCGGTGCTTGTCGGCCCGCAGAGTTCGTCGCTCGGGCGCACCGCGACGTTGTTCTTCCATCTGCTCCAGACCCGCTACTCGCATCTGCTGCGCGCCCAGGTCGCACTCGAGCCGCTGCTGGCCCGCCTGGCCGCCACCAATCCCGACCGCGAGGAGCTACGGGTTCTGGAGCGGTACGCCACCCCGGAGCCGGTCGACGTCGAGACGTTCGCCTATCTGGACCGGGCGTGCGCCTTCCACGCGGCGGTCATCGCCGCGTCCGGCAACCCGGTGCTGGCCCTGATCTGCCAGTCGCTGCGCGACATCGCCGAGGACAGGCTGGCCACCCGCATCAAGGGCGCGGTGTTCCGTGACCCGTGGGAACGGCAGGCCACCATCGACGAACACCAGGCCATCGCCACGGCCGTGCTCGCCGGCGCCGCCGACACCGCCGAGGCCCGGATGGCCGCGCACATGGAGGCCTACTGCACCCGGGTGCTCGCCGGCCACGCCGAACTCGCCGAGGAGATCGTCGACTGGCACTGACCGTCCACGCACCGCCCACTCACCCAGCACCGGACCCTTCCGTGAGGGTAGCTTTTTCCTTTTCCGCAAAGCTTTGCCCTGTTGACAGTGGATGAGCTGTGGATTTACTGTGACTGCCACCTGAACGGAGCCATCCGGAGCTGGCCCGCCGCATTCATCGCGGCCCGCCTTTCTGCTGGCACCGCGGATTTTCGCGCCGCGTTTCCCTGACACGGCGTTTCCCGGACGTTGTCGAGTATCGGGGGCACACATGCCGGTGGCGGATCTCGCGACGCGGGTCGTCGGGCAGGCGAAGGCGTCCTTACGACGCCACGAGCGGCTGCGCGGCGGAGTCGTCGCGGCAAAGGACGCCGCCTGGCAGGTGCGGGTGGCCCTGGGCACCGCCCGCCACGGGGCGGTGGTCGTCGAGGACGAATACGGCATCACCCTGCTCGTCCCCGCCGATCAGCGCGACCGGCTCCGTTCACTCATGCGCCGCCCCGGTGACCGCCCGGCGTTCCAGTTGATGGACCGGATGCTCGGCGAGGGTGATGTCGTCCTCGATGTCGGTGCGAATCTCGGCGTCTACAGCGTGCACGCGCAACGCCATGTCGGCGAATCCGGGCAGGTGTTCGCGTTCGAGGCCGTTCCCGCCACCGCCGACCGGCTCACCCAGACCCTCGCGCTCAACCGCGCCACCGACGTCCAGGTCGTGCGGGCCGCTGTCACCGAGACCGCCGGCAGCGCCCTCATGCACGTCTTCGACGACCCGGCGTGTGGCTGGAACTCGCTCGGCAGTCATCCGATGTACGGCTACGACGGCGCCGCCGTCCGTCCCAGCGCCACCGTCGAGGTGCCCGCGATCACCCTGGACGACTTCGCCGCCGAGCATCACCTCGACCGGGTCGCCCTGTGCAAGGTCGACGTCGAGGGTTTCGAACGCCACGTCTTCTCCGGCGCCCGCGGCCTGCTCGCCGAACACCGCATCGACGTCCTGTGCTTCGAGATCAGTGAGGATGCCCTGGTCGGTGAGGGCGGCACCCCCGCCGAGGTGTTCGACGCCCTCGACACCCACGGCTACCTGACCTACCGCCACGAGGAGTCCGACGACACCCTCGTCGGCCCGATCGACCCCACCGCCGAGCAGCGCCGCCTCGCCACCGAGCCCGCCCGCCCCTACGTGGCCAACTACTTCTCCACCGCCACCCCCACCCTCCTGCTGCCCCCCACCGCCCTGGTCTGACGACCGGCGACGACCGGCTCGGCACCACTGGCGGTCCGGCGCACGCCGAGGGCAGGCCGGAGACCGACGTCAGAGTGCGGGCTCCGTGCCACAGCGCGGGCTCCGTGCCACAGCGCACCGCGGCCTCGGCCGCCCGCCGCACAGACCCGCCGGCGAGGCGGGGTTCACCACGGTGGATCGGCGACTCGATGGCCCGTCGGGCCGGCGGATTCGGGCGCGGGCGCAGGTCGCGATGCGTGGGGCGTCCGCCGTCGGATGCCCCGGTGGGGCCGCGGTGCGATGATTAGCCTGGTAAAGGCCCGGTGGCCGAACGGTTCGATCCCACACGGACGGATCGGGACGCGACGGACCGGGCTGGGCGGCGATGTGGTGGAGGGGTACGACATCAGCGGGACGCGGGCGTTGCCAGAGTGGGCCGAACCGAACGTCGAGCAGGTGGAGCCGGGGGTCCATCGAATCCCGTTGCCGTTGCCGAACGACGGGTTGCGGGCGGTCAACGTGTACGCGATCGAGCAGCCGGACGGGCTGGTGCTCATCGACGCGGGCTGGTCGGTGCCCGAGTCGGAGCAGCGCCTCGAAGCGGCCCTGGGCAAGCTCGGCGCGGGCCTCGGGGACATCCAGCGGTTCCTGGTCACCCACATCCACCGTGATCACTACACCCAGGCGGTGGTGCTGCGGCGACGGTTCGGGATGCGGGTGGCGCTCGGCCTCGGCGAGCAGCCGGCGCTCGACCGTTTCATGAACCGGCCGCGGGCGGAGAGCCGGGAGATCCAGCACCGCCAGCTGATCCGCCTCGGCGCGGCCGAGCTCGCCACCGAGCTCATGCGGTTCTTCCTCGAACAACTGGTCAGGGACGACAGCACCGACGACTGGGCGGTGCCCGACGAGTGGCTGGACGCCCCGGTGGACGTCCAGCTGGACGGCATCACCCTGCGGGCGGTGCCGACGCCGGGGCACACCCGGGGGCATGTGGTGTTCCACAACGAGGCGTCCCGGCTGTTGTTCGCCGGTGACCATGTGCTGCCGACGATCACCCCGTCGATCGGGTTGACCGCCGATCCGGGGCCGCTGCCGCTCGGCGCGTTCCTGGATTCGCTGCGTCTGGTCCGCTCGATGCCGGACGCCCGGCTGCTACCCGCCCACGGCCCGGTCACCGACAGCGCGCATGCCCGGATCGACCAGCTGCTCGCCCATCACGCGACCCGTCTCGACGTCGCCGAGGACGCCGTCCGGGTCGGCGCCGACACGGCGTTCGCGGTCGCGCGGGCGATGACGTGGACCCGCCGCGAACACGCCTTCGACGACCTCGACATGTTCAACCGGATGCTGGCGGTCACCGAGACCGCCGCCCACCTCGACCTGCTCGTCGCCCAGGGCCGCCTGCGCGCCGGCGAGGTCGACGACGTCCTGTACTACGCCCTGCCTTGACGTCCTCTCCGCCCTGAAGGGAGGAGATTCCCGTCTGCTACACCCCGGTAGGGGTGGGCTTCGGGTGGGTTCCCGTTTC
>NZ_JALKFT010000030.1:0-61057 GCF_023242945.1 Frankia umida | reverse complement strand
AGTTCGAGGAAGAATTTGACGGACAAGACCTCCGTGCGGCATAGTTAGGATTGTCTACAAAAGCGGGAACGCTCCAGAGGAAGTTTGGAGTGGAGCGCGATGTCGTGGAGGAGGCGCTGGTGGAGTGTCTCCAGGTCGCGGTCGGTGTCGCCGTCCCAGTATGGCTCGGCTTGTTCTGCGCGTAGGTAGGCGCGGTATTCGGCGCGTAGGGCGTTGGGGTCGTGGTTGAGGGCGTGGGCGCGTAGGCGTAGGGCGAAGAGTTCGGTGTGGGCGGGGAGTATTTCGAGGCCTCGGATGGTGGTGGCCAGGGCGGCGGCGGTGTCGCCGTGTTCGAGGTGGTGTTGGGCGAGCAGGATGACGGCTTTGATGGGGGTGGTGGTGAGGATGGATCCCATGTGGGCGTCGAGCCAGGGGTAGCCGGCGGGGATGCCGAGGATGAGGTCGACGGCTTCCTTGAGGACGGGGATGGCGGTTTCGGGATGGTTGCGGTGTTGTTCGGCGTGGTGGATGCGGGCCTCGAGGAGGTCGAGGTCGGAGGTGACCTGTGGGGCGAGGGTGAGGGCGGTGCGTTCGAAGCGGGGGAGCCAGTGTTCGGCGTCGTCGCCGGCGAGGGTGGTGAGCAGGCGGCGGACGCGGCTGAGGGCGTTGGCGATGGTTTTGGGGGTGGCGCCGCGGGGCCACAGGGCGGATTCGAGGTCGGTGCGGGTGCCGCGGCGGTGGGTGATGAGCCAGGCGAGGACTTCGTTGGTGCGTTCGCGGGTGGTGGCGGGGTCGGCGTGGGTGCCGTCGCGGGCGGTGACGTCGACGGGGCCGAGGAGGCGGACCATCACCTGCCATGGGGGTTCGGTGAACGGGTGCGGGTCGGGTGCGGCGGGTGGGAGCGGAACTTCGGGGAGCGGTGCTGCTGCGTCGGCCCACAGTTCGGCGAGGGTGTCGCTTGTGTCGGCAGGTAGGCCGGTGAGGACGAAGGGCAGGCCGAGTGGCTGGAGCCGCCAGAGGTCGGGGTTTTCCTCGGTAGGAGTGGGGCGAAGGACCCACCTGGTGGTGATGGCGGTGTCGGCTGGGAGCAGCACGCCGAGGCCGCGTAGGCCGTCGCCGGAAAGGTCAACAAGGTCATGAACGGGCCCTGCCTCGACATCAGAGCTGCCGTTCGAGCCGGAGTCGGTGACGAGCAGGGCGATGAGCGGGTCGAACTCCTCGCCGGGTTCGTTGATGCGGGCGGTGAGTGTCGTGGGGTATCCGCCGGCGTCGAGGGTGTGTTGCAGGAGGTCGGAGTCGTGCTGGGCTGCGGCGAGGAGGGTGTCCGCGGTGTCATCGGCGGTGACGCGTTCGGGGTCGGTGACGGCGTGGGAGTCCAGGCCAAGGGTGTGGATACGGGTGAGGTTGGCCCAGGGGGACGAGATGAGGGTCGCGAGGATGGCGCGGGTGGTGGCGCGCAGGCGGTCGGTGTCGGCGTGAATGGCGAGGCTGCCGAGGGCTTCGAGGTCGGCGAGTACGTCTGCTCCGTCGAGGGTCGCGCCGAGCTGGACGAGTGCGGGGCACGGCGGTGGCAGGTCGGTGAGCGGCGGGAGGACGGCGTCGGCGGGCAGGGCCCAGATGAGGGGATCGGGACCGGCTTCCCACGGCGCGGGAAGGTCATGGGTGCCGTTCGGGTGCAGGTAGATCTCGACGGTGTCGTCGGGGTGGACGAGCAGGACCTGGGGGTGCGGCCCGGTGGGCTGGCCGAGGTGGGTCAGGGCGAGGTGGCGTAGGGCGGCGTCGATTCGGTCGAGGCGGTCCGGGTCGTCGGCTTCGAGGAGCGCCGCGTGCAGCTCGGCCTGGTCGGGTGGGGCCGGAGGGACGATGTGACGCGGGGTCGTGTGGTTGTCGCGGCGGCGGCGTCTGGCCGTCCACGATCCGACGATCGTGGTGGCGAGCAGTCCGGCGGCGGCAAGCCAGGTCAGACTTTCCGTGGTCCTGTCGTGCGGCGAGTGCGGCGTGGTCGGGGTGGTCGGCATGGCCGGCGTGTGGGTGGGACTGAGGTTCGGGGTTACGAGCTGCTGGCCGGCGGCTGTGGTCAGTGCAGGTGATGGCGGGGTGGGCGAGGGAGGGAGTGCCGGGGCTTGCGCTGGCTCAAGGGGAGTGGGCTGACTGGTCGGTGTCGGCGCAGCAGCGGAGGCGCTGGATGAGCTGACGGGTGGTTCTGGGGTGGTGAGTGCGGTGGGGGTGGCAGCGATCCTCGGGGCTGACGGGGCTGACGGGGCTGTCGCAGTCGTCGAGGACGGCGCTGCTGGTCGTCCTGCCTCGGGGGACGAAGGGAGTTCGGGGTTGGGCGGGAGGACGGGCAGTCGCAGCCGCATACCCGGGTTGATCAGCTGGGGTGAGGTCAGGACGTGGCCATGCTGGTCGGTGACGCCGTGGTTGGCGGCGAACACGCTGTCGACGGCGGCGCGAACGTCGAGGGGTGACAGGTCGCGGTAGGCGGCGTCGACGATCGTCCAGAGGTTCTCGCCGGGCAGCACCTCGTGGTTGCCTGCGCGCGGCTGGGTTGCCGGCCCGGCGGGCTCACGGTCGGCGGCGAGCGCGTAGGAAACGTCTGCCAGCGGTGCGGACGGGATGTGCAGGATGGTTCCGGGATCGACGGCGACGAACCCGGCGGGTAGCGATGAGCCGTCAGGTTGAACGACGCCGACGCTGGCGTCCCGGATGATCCACCACAGGTCCGCGGAGCCGTAGTGCTGGGCCGCGAGGGACCGCAGGGTGTCGTAACGCTCGCTGCGGTGGATGTCGTACGGCCCGGCGTGCGTATGCGTAACGGTGAAGGCGGCCGTGTCCGGCCCGGCGGCCTTTGGTGCCGAGTCCGGCGAGGTGGGCGGCAGGGTGGGGGTCGAGGTGGCGGCGGTGACGGCGGCGGGTAGCGGTGCGGCGTTCAGGCGGCCGGCGGCGAGGGCGAGCAGCAACGGCAGGCTGGTGATCCAGGTGCTGGCGAGCCGTTGGACGACTCCGGGAAGCAGCCTGGTGCGCGCCGCGGCGCCACCACGGCGCAGCTGGGCGGCGACCTCGCGCAGGAGCGCCGCGGCGAGCAGTAGCCACACGAGCCAGGCGAGGACGGCGAGGCTGTTGGGAATCACGTCCGGGTGCAGGTAGCCGGCGCGTGCCAGGCTGATCCACCGGCCGGGTTGGAAGGTGTGCGGCAGCGGGTCGGGGCGCCAGGCGTGCAGGACGAGGGGCACGGCGGCGAACAGCACAAGCCCCACGAGTGCGGTGGCCGCACGGGTGAGAGCGCCGGGGGCGGTGGGTCCGGCTGCGGGCCGTCCCGCAGGGAGCACGGCAGGCCTGCGGCGGCGGGTGCGGCTGGTGGTCATCGGTGTGCCTCGCGGTCGGGGGCAGGGACGGCGGTGAAGTGGAGTGCGGGGACGGAGAGGACGGCGCCGGGGATGGGGGCGGGGAAAGTCGGGGTCGCGGCGGAGGCTTGGTCCAAGGCCGCAGCGGGATCAGGGGCCGGGGGTGGCGATCGCCGAGCGGGTCTGGGTGACCGTTGCCCGCGAGCCTGCGGTGAGCACGGGGATGTGGAAGAGCACCGGCTGGTGCACGGTGACGGTGACGGCCGCGCCGGTGACGGTGACCTGGGCGTCGTGGATCCCGTGGGCGTCCAGGTAGGCCAGGGTGGCGGTGCGGGCGGTCGCGGGGTCGAGGCGGATGGTGCCGGTGTCGAGGGCGGCGGGGTCGAGCTGCTGGGCGCCGACGCGGGCGGCCTTGCCGGCGAGGTCGAAGGCCTGCCCGTTGGCGTGCAGGACACGGACCTGGTCGCTGAGCAGGGCGGCGAACAGGACCGCGGCGACGAACAGTGCGCCGAGCATGAACAGGGTGATCGAGCCCGCGTCATCGCCGCTGTGGCCGTCCACCTGGGTGAGGCGCCTGCCCAGCGAGTCGAGACGCCTGGTCAGCCATCTGCACCGCCTGCCCGCCTGATGCCGGGGCCGGGCTGTCATCAGAGTCCACCTCGGTACCGGTCGATGACCTCGTCCGCGCTCGCATGCACAACCCGCCGATGGCCGAACAGGCTTGCCGTTCGGCAGGTGACGGCGACCCGCACCGTGCCCGCGGCGTGGAACGAGATGGTGGTCGTGACGACGGAAACGTCCGCGCAGGGACCGGAGCCCGGCGTGATCCGCGCGTGGACGACCTGGTCGGCGGCGCCTTCTGCCTCGGCCGGGGATGCTGTGAGGGAGGCGGCGCGGGCGGCTTTCCGGGCAGCGGCGGTGACCGCGGCGCTGCTCTGGCTCGCCTGGTAGGCCACGGCGAGGATGAGCAGGGCGAGCAGCACGACCGCGGCGGCAACGGCGAACTCCACCGCATACGAGCCGTCGTCGCGCCCGGCGCCACGCTGCTTGTCGATGCGACGCGTGAGCCACCTTGCGGGCGGGGCCGCGCGCCTCATCGGTGGAGCCCGGACTGCTGTTGGGGGACGAAGTGGATGCGCGGACCGGTGGCCGTGCTGCTGACCGCACCCCCGAGCGGGCTGTGCGCGGTGACGGTGACGGACACCAGATCCTCCTGCTGCCCTATGCGTACGTCGGTGCCGGAGATGAGCAGTACACCGGCGGTGATCCGGCGAGCGACGGCGTCCACGGCCGGGTTGGTGGCGCTGGGGGCCTGGGCGATTTCGAGGGCACGCTGGCTCGCGGCCTGCGCGGCCTCGGCGGTGACCCAGCGGACGCCCATCATCAGAAACAGCAGCAGAAGCGCGAAGACGCCGATCATGATCGCGGCGAGTTCGGTGGCCTCACCCTCGTCCCGCGGGCTGCGCGACGACCAGCGCAGGCGAGTACGGAGACGCGCACGCAAGGGGGGAGTTCGCACGGTGTTACTGCTGCTGGCACTGGGCCGGATCGGTGGAGGTGCAGACGTTGGAGGCGATCTGCGTCGCCTTCTGCCGCAGATAGAAGATCACAACAGCGGCGATGAGGACGAGTCCCGCGGCGATCAGCGCCGTGGACAGTCCGCCGTCACCACGATCGCGTTCGCCGGGATCCGCGCCGGGGCGTAGGCGATCGACGACGTGGGCGCTGAGCGTGAGGTGGACAAGGAGGAGGCGGGCTGCCAGGACGCGCAGCATGCGGGTGGCCCTTTCGCTCATGGCCGGCGGTCTCGCTACTGGCCGACCGTGCTGTTGATCATGGTGAGGAGTGGATAAGCGAGGAAGGCGACGAACGCCAGGGCGACGACGGCGGCGGGCAGGTCCATCTGGGCGTCGGCGGTGGCCTCTGCGGCGCGCTGCCGGGCGGTGTCGAGTCGACGTATCGCGGTGGCGCGGGACTCGAAGGCGAGGACGGGCGAAGCGCCGGCCTGGGCGGCGGCGAGCGTGCGGGCGAGATCGGTGAACTCGCGTAGCGGGTAGGTGTCGGCGAGGGTGGCGATACCGCGGTCGGGAGGTTCGCTGCGTTGCCGGGCGTCGGCGAGTGCTTCGCGTAGCTGGGTGAACGTCCAACCCTGGCCGCGGTCGGCGGCGGCGGTCAGAGCGGCAGGAAGAGGAAGGCCGCCGACGAGCAGGACGCGCACCAGGTCGACGTAGGCGGCGATGGCGAGGGCTGCGTCGCGGCGGCGGTGGCGGGCGAGCCGGCGGATCGGCCGGTCGGCGAGCAGCACGGCGGCGACCGACGTCCCGGCAAGGAGCAGCACGGACAGCAGGGCTGGCGGCCGGGCGAACAGGTGGCCGAGGGCGAGGCAGACCAGGCCGGTCGCGGCACCGCCGAGCAGGTGCAGGAGTCGGGACGCCATGTGGGCGTCGTCGCTGCGGTCGGCGAGCGCGACATCGTCGGCAAGCAGCAGCCGCGTCAATCCGCTGGTACGCAGCGCCCCACACAGCCGGCCGGGTAGCCGCTGCAGTGCGGTGGACCGTGGTACGGGTGTGGCGAACAGGGCGGTGAGGTCGGCGCCGAGGTCGGGCCGGCGGGCGACCACGGCACGTCCGGTGGCGAACAGGCCGTAGCCGGCGAGCGCACCGCCGGCGGCGATCGTCAACGTGCTGTTCATGCCGGCTCCGGGTCGGCGGCGGACTCCGGGTCGGCGGCGGACTCCGGGTCGGCGGCGAAGACGTCCGGGGGAAGATCGGGCTGGCCCAGGCGGATGAGCGTGTGGACCGCACCCGCGACGGCCGCGCCCAGTGCGAGGAGGACCAGCTGGCCGGTCGGGCTTCGGTAGGCGGCGAAGAACGCCGGCCAGACCAGCAGGACGCCGGTGATCGCGGCGGTGAACAGGCCGAGCAGCATCGTCATGGACCGGCGGTGCCGGGCGCGCAGCGCATGCTGGTCGCGCAGCCGGGCGACGTCATCGCGGGTGGTGTCGACCTGGCTGGCCATCAGTTTCACGAGGTCACCGGTGCCGCGCCGGTAGGCGATGTCGAGGACGGCGACGACCGGTCCGAGTGCGGGATGGGTGACCTCGCGGCGAAACTGCCACAGCGCGTCGGGAATCGGCGTCGACTCGAGGTTGGCGGCCAGGCGGGCCAGCGGTTCGGCGAGTTCGGCTGGTGGCTGGTCGCAGGCGGCGGCAAGCGCCGCGCGCAGGTGGCGGCCGGCGCCGAGCCCGTCGCGGACCATCTCGGTCCAGGTGGCGATCGCCTCGCCGAGGCGGGTGACGGCGGGCACCGACGGCCCGCGTCGTTGGGCCAGCACCACGTAGCCGACGGCGGCGACCATCAGGCCAAGAGCAGGTGTCCTGGTCACAGGCCCCGTGACAGCGGCGAGCGCGAGCACCCCGATCGTCGGCCGACCCAACACCGGCACCGGCACCGTGCTGCCACGCAGGTGCCGTGGCAGGGGAAACGTGACCCGGCCGGTCAGGGACATGGCGAACAGCCAGACACCGAAGCCGGCCACCGAACCGGAAAGGACGAGAACGGCCACCGTGAACCCGTTCATCGGCGGATGCCGATCAGATAGCTGCGGTTGCGGTCGAGAATGTTCACGTCGAGGCCGGCGCCGGTCATCCGGGCGGTCAACTCGTCGGAGGCGACGAGGTCGGTGCGGGTCGCCCGGCCCGCGGACGGGTTCCACCGCCACAGCTCGGCGATGCTCACCCCCCGTTCGCCCCGGCCGGCGACCTCCAGGACGGAGCTGATGACACGCCGGCCGCCGATCCGGCTGACCTGGACGATCAGGTCGACGGAAGCGGCGATCGTGTCGAGCACGACCGAGTCGGCAACCCGATGCTCGCCGAACGCCGCATAGGTCCGGATCCGGGGAATCACATCGGCGGCGGACGGCGCGTGGATGGTCGCCGCGACACCGCGGGCGACGCCCTGGCCGAGGGCGAGCAGCAGCGGCATGACCCCGCCGTCGGGCCGCAGCTCACCGAGCGCCACCCGGTCCGGGGTGAGCCGGCGCAGGTCGGCGGACAGGAACCGTTCCATCGTGTAAGCGCCCTCGCCCTCGACGTTGGCCTCCCGGGCCTCGAACGCGACGAGGTTCGGAAAACGGTTCGGGTCGAGGAAGAGCTCCATCTCGTCTTCGACGGTCACGATCCGGTCGAGCACGACGTTGGCCGGATGCGCGTTGAGGCAGGCGCGCAGCAGGGTGGTCTTGCCGGCGGTGGTCGCCCCGGAGATCACCAGACCGAACGGGTCGCGCATCCAGGCGGTGGCGGTCAGCATGGCGGTGAGGTCGGCGTCGAACATGCCGACGGATTCCAGGCCGGGCAGGCTGTCGAGGCCGGGGTCGGACAGCCGGCAGGAGATGTGGACCCGGCCGGTGACCTGGGCGATCGCGTGCAGCCGGACGCCTCCCGCCAGCCGGCAGCGGACGCTGGGCGCGGCGTCGTCGAAGCGGCGGCCGTGCGCGGCGGCCTGGGCAGCCACCCAGGAGAACGCCTCATCCTCGTTGCGGAAGGGGCTGGCGATCTGGATGCGGCGCCCCGACCGGTCGGTGCAGATCGCGTTGGCGGCACCGTTCACCTCGACGTCGCTCCAGCTGTCGGGCATGAGCAGGTAGGCCATGGGGCCGAGCGGTGACTGGGCCAGGCGCAGACGGCGGCTGACCTCTTGTTCGGTGGCCCGGTCGAGTGGGGGCTGCCCGGTGTGGGTGCGGCGCAGCTGCTCCTGGCGGAGGCTGCTCTGCACGATCTCTTCGAGTCGCGCGAGGCGATCCTCGCCGGATGCGGTCCCCCCGTGCAGGGCGGACGCGACGATGAGGCGCAGCCGATCGACGAGCGCGTCGACCTCCTGCGTGTGCGCGGTCGGTGGTGTCCAGGTCATGGGGCAACCCCGGCGGCGAGGCTTGTGATGTCGGGCGCCGGGCAGGCTGCCAGCACACGATCGGCGGCCCGCAGCAGCGCTGACCTGCGGCGCAGCCCAGCACCTTCGGCCAGATCGCGGGCGCCCCGCGGATCGTCGGGCACGGCGAGCACTGGGACGAGCGAGGAGCCGAGCTGCTCGGCGACGAGCCGGCGCACGTCGGCGAGCGTGTAGGAGGCGGACCCGCGCACCACGAGGACGATGCGGCGCGCGAACAGGAACAGCCCGGGCAGGCGCACCAGCGCGCAGGCCAGCCCCTCACGTTCGGCGGACGTGACCAGCACCAACGTGTCGCAGAAGGTGATCAGTTTCGCGGTGGCCTGCCGTACGCGGCCGACGTCGAGCAGCAGCGGCACGTCCGCGTCCTGGCGTAGCCGAGGCAGTGCGGCGGTGAAGCCCTCCAGCGCGCCCGCGACGGTCTCCTCGGTGGTGGAGGCCGGGACGATCGGTAGGCCGTTCGCGCAGGCCTGCGCATGGTCGAGCACGGTGACGCGTCCACGGGTGGCGGCCACCGCGAGGCTGGCAAGACCTGGCGCGTCCGCGCTTAGGGAAAGGTTGCAGCGGGCCGCCAGGACACCGCCGTCGGCACCGGCCTCGATGACGACCCCACCGCCCATGGCGGCCAGGGCGAGCGCGAGCGTGGTCGCACCCGGCGATCCCGGCCCGGCGGTTCCGATGGCCCAGCAGGTCGTCATCGGCGAACCCCCAGCAGCCGCAGCCCCTGACCGGTCGTCCCCGTTCCGGCCGCGGCGGCGATCCGCGCTGCCTGGTCGGCCGGAGCGTCGAGGTCCACGACCAGGTCACCGTTCGCGGTCTGGCCGGACAGTGGCCGGACCTCGGCGACCTGCACCGGGTCACCGAGCAGATTCGGCGCGGCAGCACCGGCACTGCCGTCCGTGCCCGTGGTGCTGTCGGTGGCGGTCGACCCGGCTGGCGCGCCGGAGATGACCACCTGAACCCAGTCGCCCGCTCGCAGGGTCCGCGACGGCAACGTGTCCGCGGACAGCCGCAGACCCACCCGCGCCGAGCCTGCGGGAGGTGTGGCCGAACCGACCATCTCGGGGGAGACCAGCGTGCCCGCCGCCAGGGAGACCAGCGCTTGGCGTCCCACGATCGCGGTACGTGCGGTCGCCGGTGAGGCCAGCCGGGCGGCGGTCCCCTCCACCGACACGCGTGCCACCGCGAGCGCCGAGGAGTCAATGATGTCGCCGCGGGAGACCGGGCGGGTGAGAATGACGGCATCAATATGATCGTCGTGCAGGCGCGCCGCCCAGACGGCCGTTCCGGCTCCGAGCACAATTAGCAGGACCGCGACCGCGAGGCTTCCCCGGGATGTTCGGCGGGGCCGGAACTGTTCGCCGGGGGAGGACCTGGATAGTTTTTCGGTACCCATGGTTGCCGTCATCGCGTCACCCATCCTGCTTTTCTCGTCGTGCTTCAGATTTCCTTGACGTGCGTGGTCAACTGGCCTGCTCCACGGCCTGGATCTCGCCGACGGCCACGTCGTACGACGCTTCTGTCATGACGTCCGGTAAAGTGCCCTCGTCTCCAGTGGATGCCGCCCAGGCCACGGCCCACGTCATCTGCAGGCGTGCCGGCCAGGACCGTCCATTCGGTGCGACGGAGGAGGCGTTCCGATAGGAATAGGTACAGGGCGATGCCGACTGGGGTCGTGTTCTTTCGAGGGTGCAGCCCAGAGCGGGTGATCCGTCGCCGGGGGAGAAGGCCAGCGCCCGCGGCGTCGCGGTGACGGTCGCGGTCACCCCGGCGACGGAGGCCGTCGCCGTCGTCGGGGCCCACGAGCGCACCGCGAAACGCAGCGGAGCATGCACGACGACCCGCTGGCCACCGCGCAGATCCGGGGTGAACACACCGTCGGGCGCCGGGATCCGCTGCCGGGCCAGACTCATCGCAAGTGCTGCGACCTGCTGCGCCGCAGGCGTTGCCCGCACCCAGTAGTAGGTGATGTCGGTCGGGCCGCACACCCGCGCGTACAAGGTGACCTGCACACCATCGGCATCGGTTCGCGTACTCGGCTGCGGGGCCCGCTGCAGGTAGCTGAACAGTGCCCCGGACTGCCAGCTACACGGATCGGGAGCGGCGCTCGTCGAACGCGGTGCGGTGGCCGGTGTTCGCATCTGGGCGTAGGCCTCGATCTGCCCAAGTACCGGGTCGACCTTTCCGGAAGCGCTGTGCTCTGCGCCGTTACCGACGGCCGCCTGCGCTGGGGCGCGAATCAGCGCGAGCGAGGAAATCATCAGAGCGGCCATCGTGAATGCCGGCGCTAGCGGGCGGCGCATCGGTCTGCTCCCGGCCATGTCGTGAGCGTCGTGGCATCGACAATCTTCCATTCGCCGGCGACCAGCAGCCAGGTCCATCGAGTGCGGTAGCTCTGTGTTTCGTCGTTCACCACGATCTCGCTGCCGTCAGGAGCGCGGTTGGCCGCATCCACCACCCGGCCGGAATCGTAGGTGCAGGTAGTCGTCTCCGCTTTCCCCTGGGACGCGGAAGGTGGCACCTTGACCTGCTCGATTGTCTGGTGGTCCAGCGTGCCTCGGCGGCCGGCCCAGCCCTTGGTGCTGAACGTCTGCAGGAACGTCGACACCCCGGCGCGCTCGGGCGAGTCGGCGGTGTACATCGCGAGGAGAACCTGCCGCTTTCCCGTGTTCGTCGGATCGGCGACGGCGTCCAGGTAGGCCTGCTCGTAGGCGGCAGTCGCGGCGCGGATCGCCTGATCGGCGCTGGGGGACGGGCTGGATGTCGGTGGAGCGCTCGACCGGGTGCTCGGCGACGCCGTCGGTGCGAGTGGACGAGGGGACGCGCTGCCGGAACAGGCGGCGGGCGCCAGGACCACGATCGCGAGACACCCGGCGACGACGAGACCGCGCCGCGTCGGTGGGGTGGCAGGGAGGGATCGCAGTGGCGGACGAGCTCTCGGGGCATCGGTAGCTGGCCGGTCGTCCGTTGCGCACGATTCGGGCACGATGGCCTCTCGGGGCTATGGATGTTGGCGTTTGATGCTGTTTACCCCCGTAGGCATCAAATTTGATCCGCATGACGCCAGGTGTCAAGGCTCTTGCGGAAGATCGAGCGCGATTTGCGCCGTTCTGTGAACGTTGTGTTACGTGACGCTCGGAGCGACCATGGGCGGGATGGGACTGAGCAATGAAGCATCGGAAGCTTGATCAACGGAAGCGGCGGGGAGCCAGGAGCGCGTAGCGTCTCCTCGGCCTGGCGTCAGAGGCGTAGATCCAGCGTGTCCGTTGTGGTGATCAGTTCGAGGTAGCGGCGGCGGTGCTCGGGGTCGTCGGGCATCGTCCCGAGGGCTCGGTGGGACGGGAGGTCGGCTTCGGGTTGCGCGGGTTGGCCGTAGGGGAGGCCGAGGGTGCGCAGGCGGTAGTCCTCGATCTGACCGGCTCGGGTGTACCAGCTGTGCGCCAGGTTCTCGGTCGAGGGGACCGGGCCGAGGAGGTCGGTGAGGTAGCGGGCGGGGTTCTGCCGCAGGTTGAGCTGCGCGGCGTCGGCCTGGCGGGTGAGCGCTGCGTCGAGGCGGCGTTCCCGGTCGTGCAGGGCCCGCTGGGCGGCCTGGTCATCCTCGGGGATCGCGGCCGTGCGGTCGGCTGCCTCCAGATCGCGGCGGGTGCGGCGTACACGGTCGAGTTCGCCTGCCAGCTTGTTCGGCGGGTGGGTGGCGAGATGGGCGATCTCTGCGGCGTCCAGCAGGGTGGTCGCGGCCTGCCACAGGTCGGTCAGGCTGCGCGGTGGCGGGAGCTGGTGGAGGGATGCGTCCACGGCGTGCTCGTGGCAGAGCGCTGTAACGCGATGGTCGAGGATGGCGGCCGGGTCGCGAACAGGGGACTGGCCCTCGGTGGTGAGCTGGGCGAGCAGGCCGGACGGGGCCCGGCCGCTGTCGAGCAGTGCGTGGATGCCGGCGATCGCGCGGTCACGGGGAACGGCCCGGGTGCGCATGTCGAACAGCTCCCGGGCGCTCGGGCCGAGCCTGGATACCCAGGCCAGGGCGAGGTCCCGGGCATCTCGGCGTTGCACCGCCCATTCGTCCGGATGGCTCCTGGCGGGAGCGGGCGGGAGTTCGGGATCATCGAGGCGGGTGTCCGGCACATGGGCCTGGTAGATCGTGGCGGCAGTGACGGCTCGGTCCCAATGGTCACGGTGGGGTCCGCTCGCCGGGCGGGGACCGAGACGGGCGAGCAGCTGCGGTGCGGGATCGGCCAGGGCGGCGGCGGCGAGCGCGGCCTCGGCGGCGAGCTCCGCTCGGCGCACGACACCGGGCGACGGGTAAGGCGAACCGCGGGTGCTGCTGGGCTGGCCGTGTCGAAGGCGGTGCAGCTCGGGCAGGGTGTGGGTGGCGGCGAGATGGTGGGCGGCGTGGGCGTGGGGATCGATGTCGCGGGCGAGGCGTTCGTCGCGGGAGGCGCGGATGCGTTCGGCGAGGCGGGTGGTGGCGTCGGCGGTGGGCAGGACCGGGAGCCAGTTCTCGTCGTCGAGGCCGGATTCGAGGTCGTGGCGGCGGATCAGGTAGGCGCGCAGGTCGTGCTGGGCGCGGGAGAGCATAACGTACAGGCCCGCCCGGGAGGTGTCGTCTGCGATCAGCGGGCGGGCGGTGGGCATGGTGGAGCCCTGCGCCTTGTGGGCGGTGAGCGCGTAGGCGTGGGCAAGCCCGCCGTCGCGTCCGTCCGGGAAGGGATGGGTGAGGTAGTCCCAGCCAACGCGCACGGTGCCGCGGCCCGGGAAGCGCACCTGCAGGTACTGGGCGTCGGGCCGGCCAGGGTCCACGTGGACGGCGGTGATGCGGCCGATGGTGCCGGTGCGGATGTAGTGCTGCCGGCCGCGGCCGTGCGGGATGAGGGTGTGCCCTGCCTGGGTCAGGGTGATGACCTCGTCCCCGGCCTGGAAGTCGCGGCCGGCGACGGTGAGGACCGGGCCGGTGAGGCTGCCGTCGGCCTGCAGGGCGGCGCGGGCGGTGATGTTGAGGGAGTCGACGTCACGCTGGTGCTCGGCCATCATCGGCGCTGCCGCACGCGCGAGGCCGGCGGTGCGCTCCTGGTACCAATCGGTCGCCGCAGCGGACAGCAGGGACTCCCGGTCGTTGAACAGCCGAAGGTGGCCGTCGTCAGCAAGCCGGGCGAGGGCGGACATCGTCCGCGCGGGCACCGCGGTGCGAAGCCCGTCGAGTGCGGCGCGGACGCTGCGCATCGCGGGACCTTTCTGACGGCGCACGCTGGCCAGCCCCAGGGGTGGATGCCGGTCGACGAGATGGGCGAACCAGCCGCCAGCACCGACTGAGCCCAGCTGTGCGGGGTCCCCGACGAGGATCACGACCGTGCCGGTGCGGGTCGCGTGGCGGGCGATCCGTTCGGCGTCGCGGGTGGAGACCTGGCTTGCCTCGTCGACGACGAGCACGGTCTGGTCCGCCGGCCAGTGGGTGGTCGGGTCGTCGGCCGTGTCGAGCAGGGTGATCCAGGCGCTGACGACCCTGCTGGGTACGTCGAGGGCGGCGCCGAGCTGCTCGGCCTGCCGCCCGCCGTGGGCCGCGCCGAGCACGGCGTATCCGCGTTCGGTGAGGATGCGGGCGAGGACTCGCATGACGGTGGTCTTGCCCGAGCCGGCCGGGCCGATGACGGGGCGCATCAGGTCGGTGCTGGTGAGCACGGCGCGCAGGAGCGCGTCCTGCTCGTCACTGAGGTGAATGGCGCTCGGTTGGGCGGCTGATGTTGACGTTGACGGGTCGGTGGCCGGGCTGGTGCTGGTGCTGGTGGCATTGGCCGGGGGGTCGGCGGCGAGGGCAGCGCTGATCGCGTCGGCGGGTAGCAGGGGATGCGGCAGACCACCATGGTCGACGCGGCCCTGGCGGTGCAGGGTGAGGAGGCTGTCCTCGGCGGCGAGCAGATCCTCGGTGGTGTAGTACTGCTCGGTACGTCTGCGGCGCTGGTCGCGTTCCTCGATCAGGACGACTCGGGGGTCCGCCATGGCACGGCCGACGATGCGGCTGATCTCGGTGGCATCGAGGCGGTCCACCGCCCAGGCGGCGACCTGCTGGTAGACGTCGCGGCGGGTGAAAGCCGTGCTGTTCGCGGTGACGCCGTGCGGGCCGACCAGCTGGTCGACGAGCGCGGGGACCTCGTCGCCGGCCGGGGTCTGCGCTGGTTGTGGCTGGTGAGCGAGAAGTGCGTTGACCTGCGACGGCGTCCATCCTGCGGCGGCGAGGATCGCTGCCTGTCTCGCACGGATCTGGTCGTCGGCAAGGACCTTCTTGGACGCGCGGGAGCGGCGCTGGGCGGCGGCCTCGGTCCGTCCGTCGGGGAACAGGCCGCCGGCGACGAGCTGCGCGAACTCTTCGTGGACCTGGCCGTGCCGGGTTGAGAAGGCTGCCAACAGCGACGGCGGGAAGGCAGCGAGCTCCGCGACCCCGTTGCGCACCGGCCCCCACCGGACGCCGCGGCGTCGGGTCAGCTC
This sequence comes from Frankia umida, assembly GCF_023242945.1. Taxonomy (NCBI): domain Bacteria; kingdom Bacillati; phylum Actinomycetota; class Actinomycetes; order Frankiales; family Frankiaceae; genus Frankia; species Frankia umida. The sequence goes on along the minus strand of NZ_JALKFT010000030.1, from coordinate 46,311 downwards.
GTGGCGCATCGCGGCGGCTCCGACGAAACCGGCCGTGCGGACATGCTGGAGGAACAGCTCCCCGTCGAGCGCCCGCCACTGCACGATCGCCGTGCCATCCGCCTCACGCAGGGGTGTGCCGTCCTCGTCGAACAGCGGCACCGCCACCGCATTCGCGACAATGTTGTGGATATGCAGGTGAGCCTCGTCCGCGCGGCTCACCTCGTGCTGGTAAGACGCGGCGGCAAGCCCCAGGCCGGGCCGGTTCCGACGATCAAGCATGCCCTGTACGGCGTAGCGCTCGAGGTGGTCGACGAGCGCGTCAACGCCGGCATTTACGGCGGCGACGATGTCGTCGCGAAGCTCGTCGTCGGCGAAGCCATAGGCGACGCTGAGACTCTTCGGGGCGCTGCAGACCACGTCGTACCCGATCACCACCGTTGGCGGCTCGCGCTGGCGCAGAAAGCGGAGCAGCTCATCCCGGGAGACCCGCCAGCGCCCCGACTGCGGATCGCGCTCCGCCCGAAGCATCGCGGGAGCGGGCTCACCATTCGTCAAGTCATCTGCAGTGGTTGTCGCTGGACCTGATTGTGCCTGGGCGGATGCGCGGGCGAGCCGGCGAAGATATGACACGTCCACCCCAGCGACATCTGCCGCCTCGGTGAGCGTGAACCACTCGCGCCCGAGTTGAAGATGGTGCCGGGTCCGCGGGAGCCGGCTGGCCGAACCTACGGCGGACAGCAGCGGACGCCCCGAGGCCGCATGTTCCCCGCTCAGCAGCCGCTGCAGCTGCTCGGCCGTGACGTTGCTACCCGCTCTACTCAGCCCGGCGATCTCGGCGCCGCTTCCCCGCGCCCGGCCGGACAGCCGCCCGCCCTCGCGATAGTAGGCAGCCCCCGCCACCGCGGGTTCCCCCGCGCCCCCGCCGTCGACGTAATCGACCACCCGCCGCACCGCAGTAGCGATACCCGTTTGGCTCCGCACAGCGATCCCCAACACCTTGACCGTAGCGATCACCGCCATGCGCCTCCACCCGCCACCCGGCGTCACCGACGGTCAGGCACGCTTTCCTCGCTGGCTGGTCTATGAAGCGCGCTGGAACCGAGCCGCGGAAGAGGCAGTAGACGCCGACCGACAACAGCAGACGCTAGGATTTAGACAGGTGAAAAACGGCATTTCATCGATATGGATGGCAAGTGAGAAAAAATTGAGCTCAAACGTGCACTGCGGTGCACGGCTCCTGGAGATCATTCCTGGCCAAGGATTTCTACCCGAGTGCAGTTGGCCGTGCTGGTTCAGTGACATCCCATAGCCGTATTGTTCGGTCTTCGCTGCCGCTGGCCAGTGTCCGTCTGTCGGGGGAAAACGCAACCGAGGTGACGGCACCCATATGCCCCAGCAGAGGTGGAGACACGGCGTGGCTGACGGCGTCCGCCAGATACAGGAATCCTGTTCTCTTGGCGCTGGCTAGCGTACGTCCATTTGGGGAAAAAGTAATCGCAGCGGACGATTCTTCTATATCGACTGGCAACTTTCCGAGGTCGGTTGGTCGGCTGCGATCGCTCAGGTCCCACAGGTGTGCTATGTCATCTGCTCCTGCAGTCGCCAGGGTGCGTCCGTCGGATGAAAAAGTCAGCGCAGTAATTACTTTGAGTTCGGCAGTCAGGGGCTTGCCGAGGGCTGTGGGACGTGTGCGATCAGTGAGGTCCCACAATTGCAGGATCCCGTCGGCGCCGCCACCGGCCAGGGTGCGGCCGTCTGGCGAAAATTCTACGGATCCTATGTGGTCGCCGGCTGCCAGAAGCTGGCCGAGGGGTAGCGGATGGGTGCGATCGGCAAGATCCCAAAGCTGGATCATTCGGCTCCAGCCACCGACGGCGAGGGTTCTCCCATCCGGAGAGAAGGAAATTGAGTTCACCTGGTCAGTTGCTCCAGTGAGGGGAGTGCCGAGAAGCGTGGGGTGGTTGCGATTATTCATATCCCAGAGCTGGACTGTTCTGTCCCAACTTCCGACGGCCAGGGTTCGACCGTCTGGGGAGAATGCCACCGAGGTGACATAAAGGCTGTGACCAGTCAGGGGCTTGCCGATAGGCGCCGGATGATCTCGATCGGTTACGTCCCAGAGTCGTACGGTCTTGTCTCCACTGCCGCCGGCAAGGGTGCGGCCGTCCGGTGAGAACGCTACCGAGGACACCGCGTCTGAGAATCCGGAGAGGGTGAGTCCGCGAAAGGATGACGGTGTGGAACGGGGTGCTGGGCTGCCCCCTGAGGCGGGGCGGTCCGGTGCTTTGGTGGTCAGCAAAATGGCCGCGATGGCAGCGACGAGCACCAAGGTGAACGGCACGACCATCTGAGGACGGCGTATCTGCCGCCGAGCGGGTGGGCGAGGAACATGCCGTCTCCTGGGACGCTGGGCCGGTATCGACCCCGCACCGATGGAGGCTGGACGGTCGACAGTCCGTAGATCATGGTGGGGCGTGGAGTGTGGAGGTGAGGAGATCGACTTGTGATCTGCAGCGTATGTGGAGGGCCAGGAGGAGGTCTGTCCAAGACGATCCGATCGCGCAGCCACGGCCAGGGTGGAGGGCGAAAGCACAGCAAGGGTGGGCGCCGCGATGCGGCGGATCTCCTCATCCAGATGCAGCGAGAGGCCGGTCGAGACGAGCCAGCGCGGCCCATAGACGTCGACGGCTGCAGCAGCCAGGTCACGGGCGAACGCGTCGGCGTCGGGCTGGCGATCCGCGGGATCCTTTGCCAGAGCGCGCAGAATGACGTCGGCCAGGGGGACAGGTGTGCCGATGGGCGGCGCGGGCACGACGGACAGGTGCTGGGTCCACAGCTGCGGCAGTGGCAGAGACGGGTCGAACGGCGGGGCACCGGTCAGCATCTGGTAGAGCAGGATTCCCAGGGCGTACAGATCGGTGGTCGGGCCGAGGCGCCCACCACGGATCTGCTCAGGCGCCATGTACGCCGGAGTGCCAGCCCCGCGCGCAGTGCCGGTTACGCCGCTTCCGGCGAACAGCCGGGCAATCCCGAAATCGGTGACCTTCGCGAGACCCGTGCTGTCGAACAGCACGTTGGCCGCCTTGATGTCCCGGTGCAGCACTCCACGCTCGTGCACGTGCGCCAGCGCGGCGGCCACTGCCAGGCCTACGGCGCATGCCTGCGGTGGGCTGATGCCCATCTGCTGCTGGCGTCGGGTCAGTGTTCCGCCGTCGAGTAGTTCCATCACGATGAATCCGAGACCGTCGGACTCCAGATAGTCGAAGACGCGCACGATGTGTGGATGGTCGAGGCCTGCGAGTAGTCGGGCCTCGGCAACGAAGGCGGATGCATCGTCTGCTTCCGAGGGCACTACCTTGATCGCGACCTGGCGTCGGAGTCGACGATGCCGGCCTGCAACCACGAGGCCAAAGCCCCCGACTCCGAGCTGCGCGCCCAGCTTGTAGCCGGGAAGAGCCGCCGCTATCCGTCCCCGATCGACGATCACGCGGGCAGAGGACGCAGTAGTGCCGGCAAGCCGCCCCGAAATGTCACGCTGCCCCCGCACTGTCCAGGCTGTCGTTGCCTGCCACTATCACCACAAATCCGAAATATATGGCGCACCAGGGTATGTGGGCTGTCTGATGCAGGACCATATGGAGGATTGCAACGGCATGATCACCGTGCTTGTCGGCCCGGGCTTCCGCGCGTGCTGAGCGGTGCGCTCCATCGGGGCAATGGTCGTCTCGGTGGAGGGGTGTGTCATGGCGGAGCCTGGTGGTCAGCGCGCGTCGGGAGGGTGGGCGGCTCGGGGGGCCGCCCCGCACAGGGCGGCGGGCGTCGTCGCGAGCAGCGGGCGGTGGCCGGTGCGGATCGCGGTGGCGGGGGCCTGGTGGAACATCGCGCCGGTTGCTCGGCGGGGGTATCCGGGGAACGTGGCGGCCGAGCTCGTGGGCGCGCAGTCGGGGCGGGTTCTGACGCAGACCCAGGCCGTGGGCAGGGTCATCGAGGAGCGATTGGGTTTTCCGCTGCCTGAGCGGGTGCACGACCTGGTCCGTCGTGCACCGGCCCAGGTGTTCTTCAAAATCAGGGCGCAGGCCGTCCGGATGGAGCGGATCTGGGCGACGCCGGGTCTGCGACCTCAGGTTACGAGCGATGTGCAGCTGGACGGCCGTGAGCACGTACGGTACGGGGATCTTTTTGGGCCGAGTATCCGCACGTGGGATCATGATGATGTGGAGGTCGAGATCATCTCGGCCAGGTCGGCCATGCTGTCGTCGGGCTCGGGATCGCGCCTGACGTATCGGGTCTCTCAGGCCGGTACTGTGATCTTCGCGGGTGATGATGTCGTGATCCCTGCGGGAATGCATCCTGGGTCGGCTGGGGCGTTGCAGAGAGTCGCTGTCGGGCCGGCCGGTGAGTGGTCCTCGCTTCATTTCTCGCCACGGCAACGGGAATTCATCGAATCGCGAGGCAAGTCGCTCTGGGATGCGGTTTCCCGACTTGCCGATCCGCCGGGCGGTCCGGCACTCGGAGGGACGGACGTGCCTCCGCCCGAGTCTCTACCTCCGCCGGAAGATTTTGGGTTCGACCTGTAGTCGTAGGCTTTGTACCACGCAGAATAGAAGTTCTGAGCAGCTGGTCGCAAGGTCGAGGTCGGATCCGTGAGATCCGGCTCGAGCTCTCTCAGTACTCGCCGAGCCAGCTTCGGTGGTCGACGATGCTGACGGTTCGGGGGTAGCGCCATGTGCTGGTGGGTGTCAGTCGGTAGATTACTGCAAGGTCAGCGGCAATCCGCGCGGCTGCATCCTGGAAGGCCGGCGACTCGGCGGGGATCAACGGATCGCCGAAGAAGTCGCGCATGGCACACACGCGCAGTGTGGTGCCCATCTGCTCGTCCTGGTCGGCGACAACGTCGAGCACGACGATCTGTGCGGTTGTGGTGAGAATTTCGCGGATCCTGCTCACCGTGGCGGCGACGAGATCGGCCATGTCCTGTTCGTGCGCGCGCCGGGCCGCGGCCTCCGGCGTGTTGTATCCAGGTGCGAAGAAGTCCATGGCGGTCTCCATCTCCCAAGCGGTTGAGAAATTAGCCTACGCGGCTGCCGACATCACCTGACGGTAGTTGTTCTTATGCGCATGGTGTCACCGGCGGAAGTTGGCCGGTGTCTCCGCCTGCGGCGCGGGGACTGGCGCTCGCTTTCCATGTCGGTGCTTCCGCCGCAGGCCACGGCGGCACTTCACGTCATGTGGTGTCGCTACTGCATCGGAGGTTCAGGTGAGGGCGCAGAGGAGAACCAGAGGGGTCGCGTTCGTGCGTCGCGTCCTCGTCGCGTGGTCGGTGTGCCTGGTGACGATCGGGGCCGCGGCGCTGCCGGCGGTCGCCGAGGACGTCGAGGTCCATCCCAGCTGGGACAACATGCCGGGTGTCCCCGTGATCCAGCGCGTGCTCGATGTCATCGCGCAGGCAGGTCTCGCCAGCTCGGTGGGATCCCTGCTGGTCGGCGGCGGCATGCTCGGGCTGGGCCGGATCACCGGGTCGATGGGATCGGGTAACCGGGCCGCCGGTTACATCCTGGGCGGCGGCGGAGGCGCCTTCGTGATCGCCGTCGGGGCGAAGATCGTGACCTGGCTGATCGCGCCCAGCACCGTTCATGCGACATGACCGGGCGCCATCGCGCCAGGCGACGAAGCTCCGCGCAGCCGGCGTCCCCGTCGCCGTCCGAGCTGGCGAAGCCATCTGACCAGATGGAATCAGCGGAACCGTCCGAGCCGGTGGGACCGGCAGCAGACCCGGAGCAGGACCTCCAGGCACGTGGGCGGCTGCGCAGGTACGCGGCGGCTGCCCTGGTGCTCGCGGTCGTCATCCTTGGCGTTGTTGCGCTCTGGTCGGAACTGCGCGGAGGTTCACCTGCACCGTCGGCACCCGGGCAGAGCTCGGACTGCGGCCAGCCCGGACTCGTCCATGCGCCCGAACGGACGTTGGGTCCGGCCACATCACCGCAGACGGCGTCGGTGGGGATCAGTGGCTTGCGGAGCACACGGCCGGTGGCGGGTGAGGCTGCCGGCCAGCTCGGCGTCGTACCGGCAGGCTTCACTGCGCAACCCGTGTCCGTCTCGAGCTGGCTGCGCGGCGGTATCACGGGAAGTATCGATGGTCTGGCGACAAGCGCCGCCAAGGCAGTTGTCTCCTGGCTGAACGAGAACGTTGTCGATGCCGCCCGATCGATGGTGACTGGATTCGTGCATCGATCCACGACACCCCGAGTGACCGCCGAGGAGTTCATCGGCGCGCATGGGGCCTATCATGATGTTGCCTCGTTTGCCTGCCTGGGTCTGATGGGCTGCATCAGTCTCAGTGTGATAACCGGCCTGTTCTCCGGTGAACCGGGGCAGGCTCTGGCTCGCCTGCCCCGTGACGTCGTCGTTGCGATCCTTTCCATTCTCGGATTCCCCTGGGCCGTGAGCAAAGGCGTGGAGGTTTCCGACGTCCTCGCCACCTGGATGTTGCCACCCAGCAAGTTCAGGCCAGACGACCTGGCCGGCGCAATACTGCCGTACGCGGTCACGCCCGGAGCGAACATCGGTGTCCTGATTCTGAACCAGTTCGTTCTGTTCGCGGTCATGGTGATCTCGCTCGAGCTGGTGGTCCGGACGGCGCTTGTCTATGTGACGGTGGCGTTGGCTCCGCTGTCCTTCATGACGATGACCACGGCGTCCGGGCGCGGTGCGGCGAGGAAAGCCGTGGAGATGGTGGTCGCCATCGTCATGATCAAACCGGCGATCTTTCTTGCGCTGCGGGTCGGGGTCGATCTGGCGAAAATCAACGGCAACCCGAGCCCCGCCAGTGGGGACGACTGGGCCGGTATTCTGCTGGGCCTGGCCATCGCCGGAATCGCGGCTTTTATGCCGTGGATTGTCTGGCGGATGATCCCGTCCATGGAGCAGGCCGTGATCGCCCAGGGTCTCAGCCGGGCGCCGTTTCGCGCGGGGATGCAGGCGATGCAGACCGCCTACTTCGGGTCGGCGCTGGGATCGTCGCTGTCGCGGATGGGCGGACGTGGCGCGGCGACGCCGGGTTCGTCGTCCCAGACCGGAGGCGGCGGACTGGGCCCGTCCCGTCGGCTGGCGACGGCCACCGCGGGAACCGCTGGCGGGGAGCGGCCGATGGGTGGCCGGTCGACCGGTCCGGCGGCAAGGTCCGGGCAGTCCTCAGGCCCGAGATCCGCGGCGCCGGAAGGCGAAGGCGTCGGGCAGGGCCGCCGCTCACCGGGGTCCGGTACACGAACGCTGGTAGACCCCTCGCCGTCACCAGGTTCGAGCAGCAGCGGTCCGTCGCCGCCACCGCGTAGACCACGGCCACCTCGTCCGTCTCGTCCCCCAGGAGGCTTGTCGTGACAGACAGTTCCCCGGCACCGACGTACCGTCTGGCGCGACGTCGCCAGAGCGGCTCGTTCCTCGGCCTGCAGGTCGGGCCGCTGAGCCTGCTGGTGTTCGGCCTGATCTCCCTGTTGGCCCTGCCGCTGCTGACCGGATCGGTGCTCGCCGGTGTGGCCGTTGCGGCCGGCTGTTGCCTGGTGGCGCTGCTGCCGGCACCGGGCGGACCGGCACATCAGGTGCTGCCCCTGGCCGCCCGCCAGTTCGCTCGGCGGGCGAGTGGACGGGACCGCTGGTGGGCACCGCTGCCCGCGGCACGCAGCACGGCGAACGAAAGCAGACGGGGAGGGCAGCCGGCGGTGCTGTTGCCACCGGTACTCGCCGGCCTGGAGATCGTCGGTGTGGCCCGCTCGGCTGCGGCCGGGGCGACCGACTCCGTTGCGCCGATCGGCGTCGTGCGTGACCGGCGCCTGGGCACCATGAGCGTCCTGATCTCGGCGCGGGGCACGGAGATCGTGCTGCTGGACCCGGCCGACCAGCATCAACGTCTGGGCGCCTGGTCGGCGGTATTGGCGAACCTCACGCGGGACAGCACGGTCGTGCAACTGGGCTGGTCCCTGTGCTCGGCGCCGGCCTCCTTCACCGCCCACCGGCAGTGGCTGGCCGGCCGCCAGGCCGAGCACCCGGCCGAGCCCCAGCACGATCAGGTGGCGGCCCACTATGAGGCGCTGCTTGACCAGATCAGCCCAGCCCTGGCCGACCATGATCTGCGCCTGTGGGTGACCATCGACACGCGGCGGCTACCCCGGCACGCCGACCCGGCCGAGGCGGCGGTCACCACCGCGTCGACCCTGCTGGAGCAGTGCCGGTCCGCTGGCCTGGTGGCCGGCGCGCCGGACTCTCCGGTCGCGATCGCTGAGGCATTCCGGATCCGCGCCGACCCGGGCGCGGTCGGCCGACCGCGCGGGGCGCGGCGGGGCCTCGCCGAACATGCTGGCCTCGCGAGCCCGCTTGCCGGAGTGCATGCCGGTCCGCTGTCGCTGCTCAATCGGTGGGACGCGGTCCTCGTCGACGACGTCTGGCACCGCATGTTCTGGGTGACGCAGTGGCCCGGGTCCCAGCTGCAACCGGGTTGGCTGGATCCGCTGCTGTTCGAACCGGACGGCATGCACACGCTGGCGATCCTGTGCGAGCCGATTTCGTCGCGCGCATCGCGGCGACGCATCACCTCGGACGCCGTGCAGGTCGAGTCCGCCGTCGCCGCCCGGGAACGGTACGGCTTCCGCGTCCCGACGCATCTCGCGAGCGCCCAGACCGCGGTGGACCAGCGGGAGGTCGAACTGCAGAGCGGGCATGCCGAGTTCGGTTACCTGGCCCTGGCCGGGGTGGCCGCGCACACGCTGGAGGAACTCGACGAGGCCAGCCGGCGCCTGATGGACCGGGCCGCGCAGACCGGCATCACCGAACTGCGGGCCCTGCACGGCCGGCATGATCGCGCGTGGGCCGCGAGTCTTCCCGGTGGACGCGCGCCAAGCCAGGGACTGCGTGATGCCGTCCGGTAGGGGCCACCGGCCAGGCGGAGCAGGACGCGACGCGGGCCGCCGGTCCACGGCCGGGTTCGCACGGCACCGGCTGACGCTGCCCCGGGATCTCGCCACCACCGCGCACCTGTGTGTTCTGTACCCGGGGCGGATCGGCGCCCGGCTCGGGGTGGCCGGTGCCTTCCTCGGCGGCAACCGGCTGGGCGGCGGCGGGTTCTTCTTCGACCTGCACGAGGCCTACCGGGAGGGCCTCGTGCAGGGACCGAACATGGTGCTGTGCGGCGCCGGCGCTTACGGGAAAAGCGCGATCGCCAAAACGCTCGTCTACCGGTCCACCGCCCTCACCCCAACCCGGTTCACTGCGGTCCTGGACCCCAAAGGCGAGTGGGCCCGCCTGGGGGAGGCCCTCGGCTGGGCCGTGCTCAGGCTCCGCCACGGCGGGGACGTCCGGGTGAACCCCTTCGACCTCGGCCCGGCGCGCGCCGCCGCGGCCGACGAGGACCTGCTCACCCACCGGGTCGGCGTCGCAGCCGCACTGGTCGCCATCGCGACGAACCGCACGAACCTGCCGGCCGGCGAGCGGCGCATCCTGCACGAGAGCCTGCGCCTGCTCACCACCGCTGGAACGCCGGACCCGACCCTGCCCGACCTGCGCCGTCTGCTCGCCGAACCTCCGGCCAGCCTCGCCGACGATCTTAACACCACCTCGGATGAGCTCGCCGACCGGCGCCGGCCGCTGCTCGACGCGGTCGCCCTGCTCGTCGAGGATGACCTGCGGGGCATCTGTGACACCGAGACCAGCGTCGACCTGGACTGGGCCCGAGCACCCGGTCTTATCGTCGACCTGTCCGCGTTGCTGTCGCGTCGCCGCACGCTGCGCCTCGTGCTGGCTGCCGCCGCAGGCTGGCTGCAGGGCGCCATGTACGGCAGCCGTGACCGGCACAAGCTGACCATCGTCGACGAGGCCTGGATGGCTCTCGAGGACCTCGCGATCACCCGGTTTCTGCAGGACCAGTGGCGGCTTGGACGACAGTGGGGCGCGGCGAACATTCTCATCACCCACGCGCTGAGCGACCTGCGCAGCCAGGTCGACGACGGCTCCGCCGCCGCGAAGATCGCCGAGGGGCTGCTGACGACGACCAGCGTCCGGGTCTTTCTTCACCAGAATCCCGAACAGATCCGCGGCCTGCTCGCCGATCTCGGTCTCACCAGCACCGAGGCGACGCTGCTCCGCTCCCTCCAGCCGTTCCAGGCGCTGTGGAAGGTCGGTGCGCAGTCGGCCATCGTGGATCACGTTGTCGCCCCCTGGGAATGGGACCTCTGCGACACCGACCATGCCATGATCGGATCCTAGTTTCTGATGTCTTCAATACCGAAGCCAGCTCTGTCGGTTTTCATCCACGTCGACGGGGCGTACTGGGAACTCCACCATGCTCGATCGGCTGGTTCTCCGATTGTCGTCGCAGAGCTTTACCCGACGGGCATGCGAGCCGAGCCGGTGGAGGCCGCGCACCGCGTGGCAGCCTCCCGTTGGAGACTCGAGGAGTCACTCGGATTCGTGATACCGGAATCCATGTACCAAGCTGTCCTAGCGGCACCCGCGCAAACTTCCGGTGATATTTATCCGGCTGTTAACGACCTTCCCGTGGCCGATCGTGACAGGTGGCGGCCGACTCGGACCAGCCCAGTTCTGATGCCCGAGGCTGGGTTCGCCACCTACGGCAGAATCCTGCACAACAACGCCCCACTGCGGACCTGGGAGGACGGCGGCCATCGCATCGAGATCGTCAACCTCACCGCCAACCCGGCTGCTGCGCAGACGGTCTCCTATCGGCTGTGGTTGGACTCCGCTCTGGTTGTTTCCGGCGACATGTCTGTCGCCCAGGAAGTGAGTGTCGAGGACGACGAAATGGTCCGCCAGGTGGCAGCCCATGCGATCATCGGCCGGGAGTCGAGCACGCTGACAGCGCGCCAGCAGAGCGCCGTCGCAGCTCACGGTGAGGATCTGCTGCGGGCCGTTGCGCTACCAGCATCCCCGTATCCCCAGGGAACCCGGGTCGCTCTTGTAGGCAAGGACGGTCGACACACAGATATCACGGCGACCGTGAAGGACATGATTTTCGACGCAAACGGCGCCACGTGGTATGCGGTTCACCCTGAGATTTCCAGGGTGCCGGGGCATCCGCTGAGAGAACATCCTGACGCGTTCCTGATTCTCTCCGCAGATGATCTCGCGCCGACGCTGCAGGCGCCGAGCAGCGGCATCGAGCCTATACTCTCCTATGGTTCTCGAATCCGAACGATTGACCATCACACTGTTACCGCGGGAACGGTGGTCCGGACTTTTGCCCGGGCCGACACCCCCTGGTACGAGATCCAGTCCGATGATCTGGCCGAGTCGACCGTCAGGCTGAGCGCGCAGGACATTGAGCCGATCTCCGGCAGCTTTTGGCCATCGATCGACGACCTCGTCGCAGCTCGCACCGAGGCCGGCATTCACCTGCAAGAGGGAGAGGTTCTCGTCAGCCTCGGCGGGTTCGCCACGGTCGACGCCGGCCCGCAGGGGCCGGTCCTTGGCCCGGAACGTGAACTACCCCCACGCGACCCGGTCCTCGGTCAAGTATGGAGCCAGTCACATCGCGTGGAATCATCGAACGCCGGAACAGAGGTGGAAATCGATCCGCTCTGACGCAGACAGAGTGCCGCATCGCCGGCTACTCGGCTTGAGGCCCGAGCCCACACAAGGAAGTGCCCCGCCAGCTCGGGGGGTGCTGGCGAGGCGTACTGAGCATAGCATAAATGGCGACATTGACAGGTCGAACGCGATTGATGGTTTCGGGTGCAGATGTGTGACCACATCGACCAGGGATCCGTTGCGGGAAGTTCATAGCGGCCCGACGGGGGGAGCCGGCCTCTCGTAGATCAGGTCCTCGAGATCGAGGACGACCAGCCGGCTGGGCAACGGGCCGGCGCTGCTCGGCCAGGCAAGTCTGCCGAGTCCTTCCAACCGATGCTCCTGGTATCCGGCTGGCAATGGCGGCAGCGCTGGTTGGTCGCTGGGCTGCAGAACGCCGACGGGGGGTTCCACGGCGCGTGTGGCGGTTTTGGCGTCGTCCGGAACAAGCGGTAACGCCTTGCCCGGGAGCTGGAGGAGGATCGTCGCTCGGCGTCCGTCCTCGGGTGGACGCGTCGGCAGGGCCGAGGTCACGACGGCTGCATTCGCGAGTGATGTGCGCTGTCGGTCCGATGATGCTTCCGGGACGGCGGTGATCTGAACGGTCCCCGCTGTTCCATCGACGGTGAGCAGGGCTCCCGTCTTGATCTTGTGTAGGTCGGTGGGTAGGGCGGTGACACAGGGGACGCCGAGTTCGCGGGCGACGATGGCGGCGTGGGAGAGAGGCCCGCCGGAGGTCGCAGCGATCGCGGCCGGGCCGGCGAGGAGAGCGTCGAGGGCGTCGGGGCCGATGTTGTCACAGATGATCACGGTGCCGGCGGAGCTGCCGGCTGAGGCAGTCATCGGCAGGCGCACATGGTGGGCGGGACCGCTGCCGCGGCCGGGCGATGCCGGGATACCGCGCCAGGCCGCGTCGTCGTCGGAGGGAGCGTCTGCGTGAGGCTCGGGGACGGGTCCGGTGAGCGGGCGGGCCTGAAGGATGTAGAGGGTTCGGCCACCGGTGGCGGCCCACTCGATGTCGATCTGGTCAAGGCCCAGGGCCGCGGCGGCCCGGCCGGCAAGGCGAAGCAGGCGGTCCCGAGTCGACGGGTTGATGAGGGAACGGCCCTGCGCCTGGAGGGGCGCGTGGAGCTGGAGCAGGCCACCAGCAGAGGTCTGGATCTTGACGCGATGCGGCGGTAGTCCTTTCTCTGCAGGCAGCTCGATCCATTCGCCGGGCGGTCGGCGCAGCTCACGGGCAGTGCCGGGGAGAAACAGAACGTCCTGCTCAGCGGGGACCGGGCTGTCTCGGGCGCTGTGATGACGTTCGCCGCGCTGGCTGCCGTTGACCACGGGCACCGCAAGGCCGTGTACGGCATCCAACGTCCACCGTTGCAGGCGGCCCGTGGGATCGAAGTCCGCGGCGAGCACACCGGCGGTGTGGGCGCGGATCGCGGGTTGGATGAGGACGGCGAGGCGGCCGGTGAGGGGGACGTGGTGGTGCGCGGCGTAGGCGGCGACAGCGGGGGCGGTCGCGCCGGCGCGCACCTCGCGAATGGCGGCGAGCAGTGCTGGAGGACGGACGCGCGTGAAGCGCGAGGCGTAGAGGCCGGCGAACGACGCCTGCGGGCCGTCCTCCTCGGGCGCCGAGGACCGAACGACGAGGCCGTGGCGGACGGCGTGGGACCTGGCCCAGGCCACGATGTCAGGGACCGCGCCTTCGACCTGCTCGTCGGTGAGATCTGCGGGCAGGACGAGCCCGTCGGGCACCGGAAGCCCCTGGGCGATCAGGGTCGCGAGGGCCGCGGCCTTGCGACCGTGTCTGGCCCGGTCGGTGGCATTGGCGAGGCCTGTCATCTCAGCAAAGGTCATCGGGTTCTCCCAGGAGGTCGGCCGCGGTGATCTGGTTGCGGTCGGCGTTGGTGAGGTCGCACCAGGTGTCGGCGGCGGCGAGGAGGCGTCCGCGGAGTTCGTTGCGCCGTTCCTCGCTGTCGGCTGCCCAGCCGAGGAGACGGCTCAGCGCGCGGACCTCGGTGACCACGGTGTCGGTGCCGGCGGCGGCGAGCAGAGCGGCGGTGGTCCAGGCCTCGCGGCGGCTGGCAGCACGGGTGCGTCGGGCAAGCGGGTCCGCGGGCCGGTCGGCAGAGGCCGGCGGTCGGGCCGTTGCCACCACGCCAGATGCGGCTGTTGCCACGGGCGGGTGACGCGGCTGCAGGTAGGTGGCCAGGATATGCCCGGGTGAGGCTGGGAGTTGCAGCGCCGACAGACAGGTGAGCGCCGTGTCGGACGAGCCGAAAAGATCAGTGAGCAGGCGTTCCCAGCGCTGCTCAGGAAGCAGCCAGTTGACGATATGCGTGGCGTTCACCCTGATGAAGGCCGCGGTGGCCGCTGCGAGCGCTCGGGTGAGATCGTCGACGTCCTGGCGCTGGCGGGCGTCGTCCACACGGTCCAGAGCAGCGCGGGCGACGGTGCGGTGGCGCGTGGTGCGGGCGATCAGGTGGTCGGTGTAGCGCAGGCTGGCGAGCAGGCGGTGCCAGGCGCTGGTCAGGTCGCGGTGGGCCGGTTCGGGGATGTCGACGATGCCTGCGCGGCGTAGCCGGCCGTAGGGCCTCGGGTCGTCCATGAGAATCGTGGGCCAGCTGGTCAGGGAGGTGGTGTAGAGATCCCATTCCAGGCGGCTGGCCTGTGGGCGGGTTCGTTCGTAGTCGCAGGTCAGGATTCCGTTCCAGACGGCCTCCATGGCCACCTCCCGCGCTGGGTCAGAAGCTGCTGGGTCTGGGTGCGCCGACGTTTCGGGTGTCCCCGCGTGGGTGCGTGGGGCTGGTGTCGGATTCGGTTGGACGCGGTATGGGAGGCTCGCGCCATTCCTACGAAAGCGCCGGTGCGGCCGATGGTGGAAAGGCAGGTCCGATGAGCAAGGAGGCGGTGGCGAAGGAGGCGACGGCGACGGTTTTCGTGTTCCGCCGGGGCGAGGACGCGGCTTGGCAGGTGGCGATGATGTGGCATCGGCGGTTCCGCGGCTGGCTGCCGCCCGGTGGACATGTCGAGGTGTACGAGAGCGCCGCGGAGGCCGCGATCCGGGAGGTTGAGGAGGAACTCGGCTGCCGCGTCCGGCTGGTGGCCGGCCCGGCGACACCCCTGCCCGACGGGTTCCCGCATCGGCCGGTGATCGCACCATGGTGGATCGTCGAGATGGCGGCAAGTCCGGACAGCCATTGCGCCGCACGGCATGTGCATGTTGATCACGTTTTCGTCGCGTTCTGGGACGGGGATGTGGAGCTGCCGGAAACCCAGGTGCGCTGGTTCGACGAACAGCAGCTCGCCGACGCGGCGGATGTCGCCGAGGACTCGAAACTGCAGGCCAAGGAACTGTTCGGCCGCATCGGTGACGTCGCGCAGCTGGCGCACCGCTGAGGGCCGGATCAGAACAGGGAAGGCTGGACGGCGGCATCCGCCGGGCCCGGCGGGGGGTGCCTGGGCGGCAGGCCACCGAGACGGTCCAGGTCGGCCAGGGTTGACCAGTGACCGGCGGCGGCGGCGTCGGCGAGCAGCCGTGCGAACACGGCGACGGTCACCTCCACATCTGGCAGGGCGCGGTGCCGGTCTGCGGGCAGCGGGATGCCCAGGTGATGGAGCACCGCGTTCAGGCTGTGGGAGGGCAGCTCGGGGTAGGCGATGCGGGCGAGCCGGACGGTGCACAGCAGTGGCGTCGCAGCCAGCCGCGGGCAGTGCTCGTGTTGGCGGGCGATGAGCCCGGCCTCCGTCGGTGCATGGTGGGCGACCAGGCGGTAGGGCGGTGCGGTCAGTCGTCCGTCGAGGGAGGCCATGACCTGTGCCGCGGGCGCCTGGGTGCGCAGTACCTCCTCGGTCAGCCCGGTCTGTTCGACGTCGAACCGGGTCACCGGCACATCGTCGGGTGGCCGTATCAGCGAGCTGAACCGGCCAGTTTCCACCCACCGGCCGGTGCGGAACGAGCCCGCCGCCGCCGCGACCTCGGTGGGTTCGGCCGGACGTCCCTTGGGCGTAAGGGCCTCGAAGTCCAGGACGACGAACGTATGGGCCCGGAACTCCGGGTCTTCGAGGATCACCATGCCGCTACCTCTGTTGTGATCAGGTCCGCGATCCGGGCGAGTCGGGCCTCGTCGTCCGGGGCCGGATCCCGGATCGGGATCGGGACGACGAGCAGGGAGTCGGCCGCGCGTGCGGCGTTCGGGCAGGGAGCGGGGTGTAGTGAGCAGCAGGCCGCATGCTGGTGGGCGGCGCGCAGGCCGAAGGATCCGACGCTGTTGACCACGCCGGCTTCGGCGAGACGGCCGGAGAGTTCCCGCGGACGGGGGAGCAGGATCCGCCACAGCGCGCAGTAGCCGTTGGGCTGTTCTCCTGGCGCAGCCGGAATGACAGCGAGACCGGGCACGTCACCGACCAGGTGGACGAGTCGGTCGGCGCCATGGCGGTGACGCGCGAGCCTGGCGTCGAAGCCGGCGAGGCTGATCCTGGCCAGCGCGGCGAGCGGCTCGGCGAGCCGGTAGTTCGTGCCGAGACGGGTCAGCGCCGGCTGGCCGGGTGCCGGCGTCTGCCAGTGGGACTGGAACGCCCGGGCCCGGGCGGCAAGGTCGGGATTGTTGGTGACGAGGTAGCCGCCCTCGCCGCACGAGAGCAGCTTGCCGTCCTTGAGCGAGAAACAGCCGGCCGATCCCAGCGTGCCGAGCAGCCATCCCCGGTAGCGGCTGCCATGCGCCTGGCAGGCATCCTCGATGAGGTGAAGGCCGGTGTGGGCGGCCAGATCGACCACCGGCTGCAGGTCGCCGCTTCGTCCGCCGAGATGGACGGGAAGCACGGCCCGCGTCCTGGATGTGATCTTGGAAGCGGCATCGGCGACATCGAACGGCTCGCCGTCCGGCCCGGTGTCGACGAAGACCGGCCGGGCGCCGGCCAGGACCACGGCCGCCACCGTCATGATCACGGGGATGGCCGAGACCAGAACCTCGTCGCCCGCGCCGATCCCGGCGGCAACGAGCGCGGTGTGCAGGGCCGCGGTTCCGGAGGAGACGACGACCGCGTACGCCACGTCGTGGGCGGCGGCGAGTTCGGCTTCCAACAGTGCCGCCTGCTCGCGGCTGGCGGGATCCGGCCTGCGCGTCACCACCTGCTCCAGCAGGGCCAACGGATCAGGCGCGGTCACGGCATAGTCCCGCGGTGGTGGACAGAACTCGGTCGAAGTCCATCAGGGGCCACATGTTCACGCAGTCGACGGAGAACAGCGCGCAGTCCGCGCAGCTGTCGTCCGCGGTGAAGACCTCGGCCGCGGTGTTGCCCCGAATCGTCCGGTGGCGCGACGGCGGGGTGGCGGCGATCCGCAGCGACGACGGGCAGTCCCAGACCGACCCGTCGGGCTGTACGAAGAACAGACGCTGGCCCCCGAAACAGTCGCGGACGGATCCCACGGAGGTCCGCACCGCGGCGGCGATCCGGCCGGGGTAGTCGACCGCCGGTGTCCACAGCGGCAGCCGCGCGTTGGCGAGTGCGGTGAACTGCTGCCCAAGGGCCGGCAGGTCACCCTCGACCAAGGTGAGCTCGGAGTGGAGCCGGTGGTCCGCGTCGAGTGAGACCGGCTGCGGGACGAAGTAGTCGCAGCCGAGGTCGGCGGCGAAGCGCCCGGTCGCGGCGAGGCTGGTGAGGTTGCTGCGGGTGAGGACCATGTAGATCCCGACCCGCGGGGCCGTCGCGCTGCCCCGGGTGGTGACCAGGGTCCGGATGCCGTCGACGACCTGCTGCCAGCCGTCCTTGCCGTTGCGCGAGGGGCGCCAGGTGTCGTGGTAGCGGGCATCGAGTGAGTCCAGGGACACCGACACCGCGTCGACCTCGAGCTCGACGAGCGAACGGGTGATCTCCGGGCGGTTCAGCGGGATGCCGTTCGTGCAGACGACGACCTCCACCCCGCCGCGGCGGAGGATCTCGATCAGGCTCAGGATCGGCGGCCACACGAGAGGCTCCCCGCCTGCCAGGAACACCCGCTGCACCGCAGACCCGGCGATGGTGCGGGCGAAGGCGAGGACGTCACCGGAAGGAAGATCGTCGTGGGACAGGTGGGAGAGCGCACCCGGTGCGGTCACGGGGTTCTCCCGATGCTCCTCGAGTGATCCGAAGTAGCAGTACTCGCAGGCCAGTGGGCAGGGACTGCGCAACGCCCACAGCGCGGTGATCCCCGCCTGGCCGCCGCTGGTGATCACCGGGCCTCCAGGGCCGGGGCGGAGGCCACTCGTTCGCAGGCCGCGACGATGCGGTGCACGCAGGCGTCCGCGTCCAGCTGGGTGCGGTCGAGCACCTCGAACGCGAACGGGTTGGGCAGGGCTGCGGCGAACATGTCGTAGAGGCTGGCCACTCGCTCCATGAGCACCACCTCGCCCGGGTTGGCACGGCGACCGGTTCGTCGCTCGAACCGTTCCCGGCACAGGCGCGGATCGTCGACGACCAGGAGCGTGGCTGTGGGCAGGGGCCGCCACTGGGTCAGCAGGTCCAGGATGGTGCGGGCGGTGGCGAACGCCTCGTCGAGGGAGGCGGTGGCGCAGAGTACGGCAGCCTGGTAGACGGCCACGCTGTACGGGCCGCGGTCCTCGAGAACGACCTGGCCCGGATCGAGTCGGGTGGCCTCGTGGCGGTGGACCTGAAGGGCGGCCAGCAGCAGGGTTTCGGTCCGCGGATGCCCTGTCTGCAGAAAGTGGTCGCCGGTCGCGTGCAGGGCGTGGATCACCTGCCCCGGGAGCCCGTCGCTGTCGTGGTCGGGCAGTTCGACCAGCGGCACGCAGCGTGTGCCGAGCTGGTCGGCGGCGCGATCGGCGAGGTAGGTCTTGCCGACCCCGTTGATGCCTTCGAGGGTGACCCATGGTCGGACGGGCGTGGGATCGGGCCCAACCGGCATCGGCGCGGTGGCCTTCGGACCAGTCGTCATCATCGGGTTCTGATCATCGGGTGGCATGGGAAACCTCCGAGGCGAGGGCCGAGGTCCACGGGCTGACCGCCGCACCGGCGGCCAGGATGCTGCGGGCGGCCGGGCCGCAGTGCAACAGGAGATCCAGGGCCGACAGGCCGGGCAGGAAGCCGCGGCGGCTCTGGACGTAGGGCGGATGGGAGTAGGTCGCCACCTCGATCCCGATTTCGGCGCGGGCAAGGCAGCCACCGTCGAGGTAGCTGGTCGCGCCGGTGCCAACGCGCAGGACCCGGGCGCCGGTCAGCCGACACAGGTCGATCAGCATGTCGGTTCGATGGCCCGCTGGCGCAAGCTCGCTGGAGCGGACGAGCTTCACGGACAGCCCGAATCCGTCCAGCAGAAGGCGCAGCAGCGCCTCGTTCAGCGCGGCAAGCCGCTCCCAGGGCCGGTCGTAGATCGTCGCCAGGTGCGGCTCCCACTGCGGCCAGAAGGGAGCATGCCGGTAGCCGTCTGTGATGATCCGCCAGTGGCGTGCACGCCACCGGTCATCGGCGATCATGACGTCGCGAATCGGCTGGTGGTGCGGCCGGCGGATCGGAACCGTCAGCAGCCGGCGGGTGCCGTCACTGCCCAGGATGACGTTGCGCTGCTGCCAGCTGCCCGCGCTGAACTGGACATGATCGAGCAGGAGGAACCGGTCCGCGTCCAGCAGCCGGGCGAAGTAGCCAGGCCAGGGCAGATAGGCCGGCTGATGCGCGACGAGAACGTGACCGGTGTCGGCATCTACGGCGGCGGCGTCGTTGTCGGTGGTGGCGTTGGCGGTGTCGGGGCTGGTCACGAGAACGCCATCCGGTAGACGGCGAACCGTTCGGCGGCGTGAGCGCCGATCTCGGCGCCCGCCGCGCAGTCCTGTGCCTGGATCTTCTCGATGCTGCGGGGATGCGGATCGTCGCGCAGCTGGCTCTGGTAGCAGGCGAGTGCCTTGGCTTTGGCCTGGAGGGCCGAGGTGATGTCGATGAGCACGGGCCGCGGTGCACAACCAGCAAGCCAGGCGCGGTCCTCGGGCCCGTCGTAGCCGAGTACGAGGCGCGGCAGGGGGCGCCCGGGCCGAGGGCCGGGGCGGACCGCGGCGAGGGCCGCGAGGTGCACGGCCTGGTGGTCCTGGTGATGGCCGCCTGCCGGGATGAACAGGGCGGCCGGCCGCGAGGCGGCCAGGGACACGTCCTCGCCCGTCTCGATCAGAGCGACCAGCTCGGAAAGATGCGTGCTCGGACTGGCCGCACGCCGGTCGTCGAGCCATGCGACCCGACGCCGGTCGACGCCCAGGACATCGCACGCCTCGTGGAACT
Source organism: Frankia umida (assembly GCF_023242945.1). NCBI lineage: Bacteria > Bacillati > Actinomycetota > Actinomycetes > Frankiales > Frankiaceae > Frankia > Frankia umida. The sequence continues at coordinate 26,502 of NZ_JALKFT010000030.1, read as the reverse complement.
CGTCAAGCCGCGTGCGGCTGTCGGAGTGGCCGCCGTACATCGGCGTGGTAACGCAGATGACGGAGAGCACGTCGACCTGGATGCCGTAGCCGGTCATGACGGCGATCGTGCCGGCCATGCCGACGGTTTCATCGTCAGGATGAGCGCCGACGACCAGCGCTCTGTCCCCGGGTAGTAGTCCGAACACGGAGCCCTCCTCTTGACCGTGGAAGGGGTTGGACGGGGCCATACGGGGCCCGTATGGCGGTGGTGCCTGGCCCGGCTTCGCGGGTCGTGGAGCTCAGGGTTGGCGTTCAGGGAGTCGAGGTGGCCGTCGCGGCGAGGAATGCCTCGGCCGCCTTTTCCGGGGTGTGCGGGGCAATGCGCGGCGGCGCCGCGGAGCTGGCGGCGTGGTAGGCGTCGGCGTCTGCCAGCAGGTCGTCGAGTGCCGCCCAGACGGCGGGAAAACCCGACCGCAGCGGCACGACCCGTCCGGCCGGGCCGATGAGCGTCGGCACATAACCGTGATCGAAGGTGATCACCGGGGTGCCGGTGGACAGCGCCTCGGCGGCCGTGTGGCTGAACGTCTCGGGCTCCACCGACGAGATGACGGTGGCCGCCGCGCCGGCGAAGAACGCGGGCACCTGCTGCCAGCGCAGCGCCGGCAGCAGGTGCACCACATCAGGACGTCGGGCCGCCTGGGCGCGGCAGGCAGTCAGCGCTGCGGCCTGCTCGCCGGGCTCGAACTCGAAATCGGCTTCGGCGAGCACGACTTCCACCGGGCGATCCCAGTGCGGCGGCATCGCCGCCAGAAATTCGGCCTGCCCCTTGACAGGCGCGGCCCGGGACACCAGCCGCAGCGGACCGGACGCGCGTAGCCGCTCCCGCTGTTCGCGGTCCGGTGTCCGGGGGACGGTGAGCAGCCCGTTGGGCACGACCCGCCAGGCACTGGTGTCCCAGCCGTCCCTGTGCGCCGCCGCTACCAGATAGGGGCTCGCCGGCAGCACGACGTCGGCGGCGGCCATCGCCTTCGCCCACGCATCCGCCGAGGTGGGCCGGATCGTGTTGTGCATCATCAGCGCGGTGCGCACGCCGGCTGGTGCCGGGCTGAGGTGCCCGAGACCCCAGACGGGCGCGGCCCAGCACACGACCTGCACCGACAGGTCATGCAGCACGCGCGACACCTCGGCCAGGACCGGTTCGGGGTCGGCGAGCGCGGCGAGCACGTCGGCGTTGAGCGCCGGACGAGGCAGCCTCACCGACGCAAGCCGAATCAGCCCGGGCTCGGCCTCGTCGCCCTGTTCCCCCGGACCGCCGGCGAGGATCACGGCCGTGTGGCCGAGCCCGCGCAGGCCGGCGGCCAACGCGGCGATGCTGCGCTCGATACCCGACGGATGGTCCGGCCGGTAGGTAAGCAGGCAGAACGCCACCGTCGTCACGGCTGCTCCCAGGGAAAGACCACCCACCGCTGGATCTCGCGCCCGAGGTAGGTCGGGGTCCGCGCATCACCGCCACCATCGTCGGCAACGTCATCACCGGCACCAGCAGTGTCGGCGACCGGTTGGTTCGCCCGATTTCGCAGGCAGATGGCACTGCGTATCCTGCGGGCGCCCTGGCCGGCCAGATGGCCGCAGGCGGCCTCGAGGGTCTCTCCGCTGCCCATCACGTCATCGACCACCAGGACATCCCGGCCCTCGAGACGGCCGACGGAGCCGGGGTACGCCAGCATTGGCCGCTCGGTCTTCGGCGCGTTCACGCCGTCGTACCGGGTGTGCGTGATCGGGAGAGCACGTACGTCCCGAACACCCAGACGGTGGGCAAGCAGAACCGCGGGAACCATCCCTCCGCGCAGGATGCCCACGATGACATCCGGCACAGCATCGGCGGCCACCGCGGCGGCCAGTTGCTCGGTGATGTCGGTGAGCTCCGGCCAGGTGAGCACGTCAGCGTCCACGGATGTCTCCCCAGAGGAGAATGTGCAGCCGAGGCGTGAGGTTCCACCCGCGGACCAGCACCTCGTCGGCCAGCGCTCTCATCACCGCGAGCGTCGAAGCATCCTGCGTGCCTGCCGGCATCACCCAGATCGGCTCGAGGCCGAAGCGGGCCTCGAGGTCGGCGATCTCGTCCAGATCGCCCGGCTGTTGGACGACGAACTTCCAGTTGCAGGCCGACATGTCGGCAAGAGCTCGGATCGCGTCTGGTCGGATGCGTCGCTCCTGCGTCACCCCGCTGTGGGCGAGTTTGACGCTCACGTTGAACCTCGTGGCCGAGGCGGCCAGCGCGGCGCCAGGAACAAGCGTGCCGTTGGTTTCGATCTCCACACGCTTCCCGGCGATCTCCAGCAGGATCGCCAGTTCCGTCAGCCGGTCACGCTGCAGCAGCGGCTCTCCGCCGGTGACGACGACGAGCTTCGTCTCGAATCCAGCCGCCCAGCGAACAAGATCGATGATGCTGACGTGCTGGGTCTCGGCGGAGCGGTCGAACGTGCTCCAGTCCCACGTGAAGGGCGTGTCACACCAGCGGCAGGACAGGTTGCAGGCGGCGAGACGGACAAAGAGCGCCTGCTGGCCAGACGAGACGCCCTCGCCCTGAAACGTGGGTCCGAAAGTCTCGCTGACAAGCAGATCGCGGGCGGGAGATGGCGCGGGCTGCTGCTCGGTGACGATCATTCGTCTCGTCCAGCGGGAGCGAACTCGGCCCAGCTGTTGGGGGACTCCGCCACCCGAACGGACTCCAGCCGTCCCTGAACCAGCGGCTCCAGGCTGTCGATGATCCACTGGGCCAGGTGGGCTGCCAGCAACTCGCTGGTCGGCGGAACATCCAGGACGTCGTTCAGATCGCGGTGGTCGAATTTCTCGTCGAGATACGTACCGAAGGGTTCCAGGTCGCCGAAGTCGGTCACGAATCCGGGTTCATCGAGACGGTCGGCTGCGAACACCACCTCGACCGTGTAGGTGTGCCCATGAACGCGGGCACACTTGTGTCCCGGAGGAAGGCCGTCAAGATGATGGGCTGCGTCGAACGAGAATCTCTTACCTATTCGGTATCCCACACTTCACCCCTTTCGGGCGAGTATTCTGGGTGGTCTTGCAATCATGTCGTCCGGTGCGTCCTGTGCCGCAGCTTGTCCCAGAGAAAAGGTCCGGAGAGCCAGCAGACATGCGGTGGAAGCACGATGAGTCGGCAGGTTGGGCAGCGGTGCGGCAGCCACGGCCACAGCTGCCATCGCCATCCGGAACTATCCGGGAAATGAAGGTGCCCGCCTTCGCATCGTGCTCGCCGGGCGTAGGTGAGGCCACCGCCGGCCCAGCCGGGGCAGCGGCCGGGCTTGTTGTAGCAGGGCCGACTGATCCGCGGTAGGCAGCGCAGTGTCATGTCGGCACCAGAGATGTGCTCTGGCGGTGAAGGTGAACCGCTGGCCGCACTTTCACAACTTCCGTGCCACCGCGCCGTAGACGCTTACCTGGGCATCGGTGAGGCCCGGCGGCACCCCGTCGTCCGGCCGCCAGTGGTGGACCAGCCGTATGCCTGGGTCGAGGAGATCCAGGCCGTCGACGAAGCGCTCGATGTCGTCGATGGATCGTGCCTGCACCGGAATGCCGCGCTGGCGGTAGACCTCCGCGGCTGCGTCCACCGATTCCCGATCATGGTCGACGGTGATGTGGGTGAGTGCCAGGTAGCTGCCGGAGGGCAGGGCGTCCATCAGGCGCCGGACGATGCTGTACGGGTCGTGGTCGTCCGGAAGGAAATGCAGGATGGCGATGAGGGACAAGGCGACCGGTCGGGTGAGGTCGAGGGTGTCGTGGAGTTCCGGCGAGGTCAGGATGCGGTCGGGGTCGTGGAGGTCGGCATCGAGGTAGGCAGTGGCACCTTGGGGGACGCTGGTGAGTAGCGCGCGGGCGTGTGCAAGAACAAGAGGATCGTTGTCGGTGTAGACGATGCGGCTGTCGGGGGCGATTGTCTGGGCGACCTCGTGCAGGTTGGGGCTCGTGGGAATACCGGTGCCGATATCCAGGAACTGCCGGATGCCGACCTCGGTGAGGTGGCGGGTGGCCCGGAGCAGGAAACTCCGGTTCTGCCGTGCGGCGATCCGTAGCGTCGGAAGGGCGAGCAGGGCCGCCTCTGCGGCGTCGCGGTCTGCCGGGAAGTGATCCTTACCGCCGAGGTAGTAGTCGTACATTCTGGCCGCGTGCGCGACGTCCACGCGCAGCTCGGCGGGCGCGAGAGGTGCGCGCGTGCGCGTTGCGTCGGTTCCGAACAGCGTGGCGGGTGTGGCGGGCGTCGATGTCTCAGGCGGCATGATGGATTCCGATCCCGGGTGGGACGACAGACGGACGTGGCGAAGGTGGCGGATTCGGTCCCGGCGGCAATACCTGCGGATACATCACCTACATCACCGCCGCGATGGATGGGTTCTCGGCTACAGCAGTGCGGGGCGCCGCAGGCCAGCTTCGACAGCCGCCCGTGCCCTCTCTCGTTCCTGTTCGACGCCCTCGGTGAAAAGCCTCAGCTGCTCCTCGGCGAGCAGGTCCTGCCCGTCAAGGACCGTGTCGAGGTAGAGCTGCTCTGCCTGCAGGCTCAGCGTGTTGCGCCGGGCGACCTTCCTGCGGAGTTCGGCCCGCTCATCGGGGCCGAGGTGCCGGCCGGTCTGCAGGCCCTGGTCGATGTCGCCGGCGAGGGCGGTCATCTCCAGAAAGATTCCGAGGATCTTTCCGGTGTACTGCTGGCAGCGGTCCGCCAGTCCGTTGATCGTCTCGAGGGTCAGGCCGAGCTCTCCGCGGCGGTGCAGGTAGGAGTTGTAGAGGCCGCCGGTGGGCGCGAGGTTGTCGCCGCCGATGGCTGCCATCTCGAACAGGTACACGCAAATTCTCCGGATGACCGTGTTTGGGGTGAGTGGTTTACTGAGAGCAAAAGGCTGGCGGTTCAGTCGCAAGGTGCGTCGGTGGGATCCGGCCGACGGCTCGGGGAGAACCGGCGGCCGGACGACACGAGACTGCCGTATCGCGAAGCGGAAAAGATCCCTTGTAGTGCGGACGTTTCCTCGCGTCGTCACGATGGCCGTGAGCTGCACAGATGAACGCCCGTGGGGGAGAATCTCGCAGTCGGGCCCGCTGGTGGGCGTCCGTAACGCACGCAGCGCGACTCGAGGGGCGTACCGGGTGGTTGCCTGTCACCTATCCTCGACATGTGGGCACGACGGCTGTGGAGTCCGGAGGGGAGCTGGTCGCGGCGCCATGAGCAGGTCGAGTCAGCGGGCCGAGCAGGAAGAGCTGCGGATCCGGATGCACGCGGCCGGGATGAGCCGTGACGAGATCGCCGTGGAGCTCGGCCGCCGCTATCGGCTTCGGCCCCGGGCGGCCCACCGTCTCGCGTGCGGCTGGTCGCAGACCCAGGCGGCGGCACATCTCAACGCGCACGCAGCTCGGCTGGGTCTGGATCCCACGGGCAAGGCCGCGATGACCGGGGCGAAGCTGTCCGAGCTGGAGCTGTGGCCGCATCCGATGCGTCGCCGCCCCACCCCGCAGATCCTCGCGCTGCTGGCGGAGGCGTACGGCACCGACATCCACCATTTGCTCGATCTCGACGACCGAGAGCACCTCACCCCCGCAGACCTGCACCTGCTCGCCACGATCCGAGCCAAGGGCGCGCCGGCTGAAAGCACCGAAGCTCCCGCGCTGACCGAACCTGTTGATCACGACTCGGCGGTGAGGGCCGGCCAGTTGAATCGGCAGCAGTTCCTGATCGGGGCGTCGGTCGTCGGCGTCTCCACCGCGATCCTCCCCAACCTCCAGAGCAACAATGGTCCAGCGTCAGCGGGCCGAGAGTCCGCATCGGAGGGTGGCGGCGATCTTCTGGCGGAGCTGCGAGAAGCCATCACCGCGCCGACCGAGCAGCCAAGCGATCGCAGGATGACCTCGGCCGTCCTTGACGAGCTCGCCGCGCTGGCCCGGGACTGTCACAGCAGATATCAGGAGGCCGATTTCGCGTCGGCGGCCAGGCTTCTCCCGGTCGCCGTGCGCGGTGTGGAGGCGCTCGCGGCCGATCCACCGGCCGGGGTCGATCCGCGGATGGTGGGGCGTACCCGTGCGGCGGTCTACATCGCCGCGGCCAAGTTGGCGACCAAAACCGGCGATCATGGTCTTGCCTGGCTCGCCGCGGACCGTGGCCAGCACGCCGCGTTGATCGGCGATGCCCCGGCGCTGGTGGCGACTGCCCGGAGGCAGATCGCCTGCGTCTTCCATGACACGGGACGTCCCGCGGACGCCGAACGTCTCGCGCTCGAGGCGCTTGACGCCCTGAACGGGCGGCGGAGCGGGATCGATGATCCGGATGTCGTCTCGGCGCGGGGAGCGCTTCTCCTGCTCGCAGCGATGATCTCGGTGCGGCGTGATGATCGCGCCGAGGCCCACCGACGCCTCGACGCGGCAGCCGACCAGGCGGCTGTGCTCGGCCAAGATGACAACCGCCTGTGGTCGGCGTTCGGGCCGACGAACGTGGCGATCCACGCTCTCGCCGCCGCCCAGACTCTGGACGACCCGGCCGAGGCCGTCCGGATAGGCGCCCAGATCGATACCCGGCTTCTGCCGGCGCCCTTGGCGGGCCGGCATGCCCGCGTCCACGTGGATCTCGCGAGCGCGCATACCAGCCTGGGCGAGAACGATGTCGCGGCCGTGCACATCCTTGATGTGGCCCGGCGTGCTCCCCAGATGTTGCGCTTCGATCCTGTGGCCCGCTCCGTGGTCACGACCCTGCTGCACCGCGCACGAGGATCCACCGTCCCGATCCTGCGCAGCGTCGCCGAGCAGACCGGGATATCCGCCTGATGGCCGCCGAGCGCGAACAACGGGTCCTTCACCTGGTCGTGTGCGCGGCGCCGCCCGCGAGCCAGATCGCCGAGCTGGTACGTGCGGCTCACGACGCAGACTGGTCGGTGTGTGTCGTGCCGACGCCGCCCGCCGCCTCCTGGTTGGACGTACGCGCGCTGGAGGAGCTGACCGGCCATCCGGTGCGAACGCGGCCTCGGCGTCCGGACGAACCGCGTCTTCCGCAGGCAAAGGCGGTGGCGGTCGTTCCCGCCACCTTCAACACGATCAACAAATGTGCGGCCGGGATCAACGACAGTCCGGCGCTCGGCGTCGTCAACGAGGCGATCGGGCTCGAGCTCCCCGTGGTCGTGGCCCCCTATGTCAAAGCCAGTCTGGCCGCGCACCCGGCGTTCGGACGGGCCCTGCGCGATCTGGCCGCGTTCGGCTTCACCGTGCTGGCGACCAACGCGATCCAGCCGGCCGAGGGCCAGGCGGACTTCACCTGGCAGCCGGTGCTCGATGCCCTGCCCGCACAGTGATGCGCGGATGATCAGACATCATGCGCCGTCAGAGGTCCAGGTCGAAGGTCGGCCCGTCGACTGGTGGGTCGGGAGCAGGCCCGTCGCGTGTTGGTGAGACGTCAGGAAAGTGGGTGGCGGCAAGCGCGGCGAGGGTGGCGTGCGACTCGGAGCCGTCCAGAGTGACGGTCTGCTTGTGGGTGAGCAGCCGGGTGAGGTCCGCGTCGGAACGGGTCAGTGCAGCCGCATAGACATCCGACTTCATGGTCATGAAGCCGTGGGCAGGGTCGACAAGCTGGAGTTGGTCCTGGTCGATCGACACGACCGAGGGGTGACGGGTGGAATCGCGCGTGAACTTGATCTGCTCGGGCGTGGGGACGTCGGGAGTGTGGGGATCGAGCGCCGCGTCCAGTGAGGGCAGCTGCCGTTCGGCCACGCGGGCCATCGGGCCGAACGGGGTCGAGATCGTGGTGGTCAACTCGCGAAGAGCAACGATGATCTCATCGTCTTTCAGGGGCACCTGGGCTGCTGTGCGGGCCTCGAGGATGGTGACGATCGTCGGCCAGGCGGTGCCAGCGACCGGGACGATGTCCGTCGCGGGAATCTGCACAACGGCCGTCTGACGATCGGGGAGCACGTCGTAGTAAAGCTCCTCGGGGCCAAGCCGCGCGCGCAGGACCGTTGCGTGGTGGAAACCGGGGTGATCAATCGTTCGTATCCGGCTGCCGTAGGTGAGAACGGCCGATCCGTCGGGGCCGTCGACGGCTGTGTCCGGCGCTTCGAGTGTGGGTTCCACCAGGTGGTGGGGTGAGACCAGCGTGTGGTCGTGGAGTCGAGCTCTATAGGGGTGGCCGGGAAGATCGTAGACGTCGGGTCGCCAGAGGTAGAGGAGATCGCCGGCGGCGTTGCGGGCGGTGTCGACGACCGTGCCGACTGCCGTGATGGCGGATCTGGTGCTCTGGGCCGAGATCCGGGTGCCGGGCGGGTAGGGGTGGGTTGGCTGCAGGAGCATGGTGGTCAGTGCGGTGGCATGGTAGGCGAGGAAGTCCCCCTGTCTGGCGGTGAGGTCTCTGTCCGTCCTGCTTGTGCCGGGGAACCCGGCCAGGTGCCGAAGAGCCTCATCGGCGAAGGGGCCGCATCCGGCCAGGTGCAGGTCGTCTCCGGCGAAGGCGATGAGACCGTCCGTCCAGACCCGGTAGGCGACGTTGAACTCGAGGCGCTGGTGTACCTGCTGGACCTTGGACACCGCGTGGAGGTCGAGTCGGTATCGGCCGTGCTGCCAGCTTCGCATTGACTGGTCGCCGTGCATAAGCCGGCCGTAGGTCTCCGAGCCGCCGCCGACAACGTGGACCTGGTCGAATCGCCGCGGAATCGTCGAGTCGGGAACATCTGCCGGGCCGAGATCCGCGGTCGGCCGCAGCTGCTCGGGCGGCGGCCAAAGATGCTGCCCGACTGGTTCGCTTCGCTGAAGTGCCCGATGGACAGCGTGGGGGAGGGGGAATCCCAGCTGCTCTTCCACCTGCCAGACCGTCCCCTGCGCCGACCACAGGCCCGATCCCGGATCAGCGCTGGCCCCGTCCGGCTGGAAGAACGCGGCCACGGGGTCTCGGGATTCCGGCGTACGGATCAGCTCCCAGTGCCCACCGAAGGCCTCCACGATCGCCGCTGGCCTGAGTTGTGGGTCGGGGCTCACCGCGGAGCACCGACGGCGCGAGGTGAACAGTTCCGTTGACCAACACCCATGGCGGATGAAGTGCGGAGTCCCTCGCGATCGGAATGGGACTGACCCTGGTGCCACGGTGACGCCTGGCCTCGAGGGCAGGTCTGTGGTCAGGCCGCTTCGTGGGCGCTTCAGAACGACTTGCGCGACGGTGCGCGATGTTCCAGGTGCTTTCGGGGGAGTCCGGTGGGGAAGCTGTCGGTGTTCTCGGACGTCGTGGGGAACGTTCCTGCCTGGAATCGGGAGGTCCCGGGAAGCGCGGAGGCGGCTGCGATGATGCAGTGGCGTGCCGGGGTGGTGTCGAGGCTGGCGGCTTCCGCGGCGTCGTAGGCGTCGAGGGCGCTACAGAGCGCCCTCCAGCCGGCGGAGGTCGGGCTGATGGGGGGATGGAAGAGGCCGAGCGTCCGCTCGATCTCCTCGCCGGGCACCAGGCTGCGCATCCTGGCCAGCAGCACCACGGGTCGCAGGTGCTCCGAAACGCGGAACTGGGCCGCCATCAGCTGGTCACCTCGCTGCTGTTCAGCGTGCCGGGCCGGTAAAGGGTGCAGGCCAGATGCGAGGCCACTCGGCTCCGGCAGCCGGCTGTTGAGACGACGGAGTCCGTCCAGGACGCGACGGAGAAGCGCCGGGTCGTCCTCGAAGACGGTGGGGTGTGCCGGCGTCGGGCTGGAAGAGCGCGAACGTTTCGGCAGGGCCGTTTCGGTGTGGCCGGTGTCGGGGTGCGCCGGCTCTGTGCTCGCGGCGAGCTGGGCCCAGACGATCTTGCCGCCGCTGCGTGGGCGGTACCAGGACCATCGCAGGCAGAGTGCGTCGACCAGGACGAGGCCGCGGCCGTTTTCGTCGTCGTCGTTTGGGTGGGCGAGGGCGGGTGGGGTGTTGCTGTCGTCCCAGACCTCGATGGTCAGGGTCGGGCCGGTGAGGGTCAGCCAGAGTACGTTTCCGGCTTTCCCTTCGCTGATCTTCGCAGCGTTCGTGGCGAGCTCCGACACGACGATCTGCGCCGACTCGACGCTGTCCGAGTCCAGACGCCAGGCACGCAGGGCTTGGACCGCGGCGGCCCGCACTGCCGGTATGGCGGTCATGGCGGCGGGGAAGTGGTCGACTGCCATGCGGACGGCGAGTGCTGGAAGCGCGGCGGTCACTGTGGCTCCGCGGTGGGGATGAGAGGTGGCGAGGTCTGGCTCGCCTGTGGACGGATCACCTCGTTGGTCATGGTGGCGTCTCTCCGTTGGAGTGGAGGTGGCGCTGCCCCGGCTCGTACGGCGTGGTGGGAGAGATCCGGCAAGGGCAGCGGGAGTGGTGAGGACGCCGGGCCAGCAGGCAGTGTGCGGCGGGCGGTTGATGGCTGCTGCGGAGCGGTGTGCTGGCCACGGGTGCTCATGAGCGTGTCGTGGGCCCGTCGGCGTCAGAGCGTCCTTGGAACGTGAGGATGCCGCTGCGAACCTTTAAATGCAACTGCATCTGTAGACTTGTTTTCGTTGCGGATGGAGTTAGTGGGATCGCGTTCGGCCGGTGGCAGACTGCGATCAGGCATGGGTGTGCGATGGCGGAGGAAGCGTGGCGAAGTCGTCAGCGGGGCCGACGGTGCGCAGCCGCCGGCTGGGGGCCGAGCTGCGGAGGCTGCGTGAGGCTGCCGGCCTGACCGCGGGGGAGGCGGGGCAGGCGATCCGCGCGTCCGACGCCAAGATCAGTCGGATCGAGAACGGCCGGGTCGCCGTGCGTGCGCTCGACGTCGGTGATCTGCTGACTCTCTATGGCGTTGACGATGTCGGTCAGCGGGAGGCGATCCTCGTGCTGGCCAGGGAGACCCGCCGCCAGGGCTGGTGGCGAAGCTTCGGCGACGTCGTCCCGCGGTGGATGGAGGTCTACATCGGGCTCGAGGCCGACGCGTCGTCGATCAACGTCTACCAGTCGTCCCTGGTCGAGGGCCTGCTGCAGACCCCGGAGTACGCCGCCGCGGTGATCCGTTCCACCTGGCCGGAGCTTCCTGGCGACGAGGTCCGCCGACGGGTGGCACTGCGGACCAGTCGCCAGGAACGCCTCACCGGCTCGCAGCCGCCCCGCTTGTGGGTCGTACTCGACGAGGCCGTGCTGCGCCGCCCCGTCGGCGGCCCCGATGTCCTGGATGCCCAGCTCAGGCATCTCCTGGACGCCGGAACCCGCCCGAACGTGACAATTCAGGTGCTACCGTTCAACGTCGGAGGCCACACCGCGCTCGGGACGTCCTTCACGCACCTGGCTTTCCCGGATCCAGACGATCCGGAGGTCGTCTACCTGGAGGTTCTGACGGGCAGCCTGTACGTCGAGAAGCCCGAGGAAGTGCGGCAGTACCGGGACAAACTCGACCATCTGCGAGCCCTCGCGCTCAACCCCCGCGACTCCACCGAGATGATCCAGAGCCTGGTGAGGGACCAGCCATGACCAGCAAAATCGAGTTCGACCGGGACAACCTCACCTGGCAGTTGTCCAGCTACACCAACGGCAGCGGCGCCTGCGTCGAAGTCGCCAAGCTCCCGCAGAACGGCCGCGCCCTGCGCGACTCCAAGGACCGCACCGGCCCCATCCTCGTCTTCACCGCCGCCGAATGGGCCGCCTTCACCGCTGGCGTCCGTGACGGCGAGTTCGATACCTGAGGGTGACGAGCACCGCTTGTCACGTTGGCACCACTGATCATCCTTGTGTCGCAGCGGTAGGCTGCGTAACTATGACCGGCCAAGCCTCCGTTCCGGCTGCCCGACAGGCAAAGCCCGCGAGTTCAGCCACTGGGGTGTCGATGCCCGGCCTGGATTCACAACAGACGCAGGACCCGATCTAAAAGCCCAGTTCAGCAAGTGTGCTCCCCACGCCCGTGGGGGTGAACCGAAGTCCCGGAGCGCGGCCTGCTGCTGGCGGACGTGCTCCCCACGCCCGTGGGGGTGAACCACCCTCGCAGCCAGGCGATGCGGACTCGACGTCGTGCTCCCCACGCCCGTGGGGGTGAACCGCCCAGTTCGAAGGCGTAGCCACTCGGGACCTGGTGCTCCCCACGCCCGTGGGGGTGAACCGACGGTGGCTGAGCTGACTGTGGCGGGTCTGCGGTGCTCCCCACGCCCGTGGGGGTGAACCGCCCGTGCGCGGGCCGCGGAGCAGGCGGAACAGGTGCTCCCCACGCCCGTGGGGGTGAACCGCGTCTCACACCGCTGCTGGGGACGCCCTGACGGTGCTCCCCACGCCCGTGGGGGTGAACCGATGATTCGCCTTCTCCGTGGGGCCGGGCACCCGTGCTCCCCACGCCCGTGGGGGTGAACCGAGAGACCTGGTGGGCGGGAACTGCTCGTGATGGTGCTCCCCACGCCCGTGGGGGTGAACCGCTCACGTTCGGCATCGCGCACGGAAAGCGCGGGTGCTCCCCACGCCCGTGGGGGTGAACCGCATGGCGATCATCCTAGACCAACGTGTCGAAGGTGCTCCCCACGCCCGTGGGGGTGAACCGCCCGATGAGGGCATAGGCGAGCCAGGGCGGGCGTGCTCCCCACGCCCGTGGGGGTGAACCGTCGTGCACGAGCCAGACGCCCGGTTCCCACACAGTGCTCCCCACGCCCGTGGGGGTGAACCGACCGCCCTGTTCGACCATGCCGAGGTTTACACGTGCTCCCCACGCCCGTGGGGGTGAACCGTCACGATCACAGAGGGCGACCGGGATCCGGAAGTGCTCCCCACGCCCGTGGGGGTGAACCGCTATGTGTGTCGCAAACAAGTCTTTCGGCAACGTGCTCCCCACGCCCGTGGGGGTGAACCGGTGACGCGGGGTGTCGGATCGGCCCGGTGCTGGTGCTCCCCACGCCCGTGGGGGTGAACCGTCGCTCCCCGCAGCGAGGATCTCCGCGCCCACGTGCTCCCCACGCCCGTGGGGGTGAACCGTACACGCTGGTGAAGCTGCTCCACCCGGACTGGTGCTCCCCACGCCCGTGGGGGTGAACCGGCCGACGTAGTCCAGCCCGGTCATCGGACGGCGTGCTCCCCACGCCCGTGGGGGTGAACCGACCCAGCCCGGCCCGCGTTACGACGAGATCGAGTGCTCCCCACGCCCGTGGGGGTGAACCGTAGCGGACACGGACGCTGTCGCCTGCGTCCTGGTGCTCCCCACGCCGTGGGGGTGAACCGCCGCCGATCTGGCCGATCGCGGCGAGAATGTTGTGCTCCCCACGCCCGTGGGGGTGAACCGGCTCACCGCGAGTGGGAGTGGCAGGGGCGGACGTGCTCCCCACGCCCGTGGGGGTAAACCGGGCACCGACTACGTCGCCAAATGGCCGGCCGGGTGCTCCCCACGCCCGTGGGGGTGAACCAGTCGGTGAGGACGACCCGGACACTGGGCAGTGCGTGCTCCCCACGCCCGTGGGGGTGAACCGGCGAAGCTGTTCGCCCGCTGCCGCGACGGCCAGTGCTCCCCACGCCCGTGGGGGTGAACCGCGTATGTGTGGATGGATCACGCCGCGTGGCTCGTGCTCCTCACGTCCGTGGGGGTAAACCGCTCTGGAGGATCACTGCGGTCGCACTGACCGGGTGTCACCACGCCTACGGGGGTCGCGAATGCGCGCGGTGCTCGAGGACTGGGGACATGTCGGTTAATGACAGCCACACATCATGATCCACGGCGCCCAGTGTGGTGTCGGCCCGGGCCGTCATTGGGAGACGGCTAGAGGGCCGGAGCGGTTGATGAGGGGCGCGGTGGTGAGGAAGCCGAAGCCGTAGGCCTTGGCGGGGCCGATTCCCTTTTCGAGGATGCGGCGGAATCGGTTGTGGTCAGTGATGGTGAGGGTGCCTGAGAAGGTCGTCGAGCGGAAGTGGAAGGGGCGTCCTCCCTTCCTGCAGGGTCTGTCGGGTTCGCTGATGATGGCGACTGCTGGTTCGCCGGTGTAGGGATCGGTGTCCACGGTGAAGGCCTGGCCGTGGTCGTGGATCTGGTGGCGGAGGAGCCAGTCGAGGTGCGCATCGGGGCCGTTGAGTCCGACGCGCTTTCGGTCCTGGTGACTCCTTTTTGTCGGGTTGGCGCGTAGTTGGAAACGGATGCGGTCGCCGTCGCGTAGGTGCTGGTGGCTGACCGGCCTGGGCTGATCGACGGCCCAGGATGCAGGAACAAGGAGGCGGCTGAGGTCGGGTCTCGTTCGGGACTGGACGAGGAGAGTCATGCTGGTGTCGGGGTGGGTGTCGGCTCGCCAGAGCACCTGGTGGTCCTCGCGGGTGTTGCCGGGGCCGTCAGGGAAGGCATGCATGGTGAGCTGGTGCACCTGGTGGAGGTCGGAGAACCGCTTGGCCGCTTCGCGATCGCGCGGGGGCATACGGAGGCGGAAGAGCCAGAGATGCTCGTCGCTTGGTTCGCCGGTCATGCGGGTTCTCCTTCCTGGGCGACCGCATCGGCGGGGGCCTGCAGCATCGCGGTGGTGAGCGGAACAAGCGAGCGGCGGACGAGGCGGGTGCGGTACTCGCGGTGCAGCGAGTCGAAACGCAGGGGAACGTCGGGGCGGACCTCGGCGAGGGGGTCGCCCATGACGGCGGTTTCGAGAACGGGCAGCTGTCGGGAGCGGCCGGCGGCGAGGTCCTGGTGGGCAGCATTGTGCTGCTCCTCATGGTCGAGCCAGGGCCAGGAGCGCAGCAGCACCTCGGGTCGCTCAGCGGTGATGGCGCAGACGAGGGGCTGTTCGGGGATGCAACCCCTTCGGCCGAGGTAGTACGCGCGGCGTGGGGTGCGGAGGGCATGGGCGCAATCGTCGATGAGCTTCGGATCATCGCTGGTGAGCAGGACGAGGAAGATCGCATCGGCGAGGTAGTGCTTCATGCCGATGTTGCCCTTAGCTGAATCGGCGTCCTTGGGGAAGTTGGGGGTGCCGTCAGTGCTGGTCCAGGCAGTCCAGTAGAGCCGATCCTCGTCGGTGGTGCCGCCGTGCCAGGCGCCGACGCCCGCGGTGTAAAAATCATCGACAAGGGTGCCGGCGCGGTCGGTGCGACTCGCCATCGTCAGGTCAGCGAAGCGTTTGAGGCTGTCCTCTCGGCGGTATCCCATCCCGTTTGTGATCATTCCGATGATGCCGGACAGCGTCGGCTCGCGTTCGGTGTCGCGGCGCGCGAAATGGGAGCGCGTGCCCCAGGACTGCAGGGCACCCGCGACGCGCAGAACTAGCGTGGTGGGCATGCTCAGGCCAGGGCCGACTCGAGCACGCCGGTGATCGTTCGATCAGCCAGAGGTTCCTGCGTTGCCCGGTCGAGGGAAAAGTCCTCGATGTCCTCGATATCAGGGTTGAGGACGCTGTAGCGGGCGCTGTGGAACGGGGGCGCGCCGTCTGGGCTGCTGAAGCTCCTGACGTAGGTGTTCCAATGGCGGCGCAGCGCGCGGGCCGAGCCGTTGAGCAGGCCGCCCTGGTCATCGTGGACCGGGCGGACGAAGGACGCGGCGAGGCTGTGGGGAGCGTTCGCGGCGACGGCGACTAGGAGGCCGGGCCGGGTGAACGGGGCGCTGTTGGTCGCCTTTGCCCGTGGCCGTAGGTGCACGAACGAGGTGCACAGGCTTTCGGCGGCGAGTCGGACGAGGTCGGTGTTCGGCTTGAGACGTTCGGTGAGGACATCGAGGTCGAGGCTGAGGTAGCGGTAGTAGACGCCTGAGGTGTAGGGCTGGACGCCGATCATGCCGACACCATCGGCATCCTCGGGCTTCGCATCGTCCACGGCGGTGTAGTAGTCGAAATCCAGAGTGATCACGTGCGTGGTGATCGCATGGGCGACGCTGACCGCGGCGTCCACGTTGGTGTCCGGAACCTCGGAAAGCATCCGGCCGAACAGGGCGATGTCGATGAGGTCCTTGGAGGCCAGGACCTGTCGCTGCCGGGTGATCTCTTCGGCACCGAAGGCCGCTTCGAAGGCCTTGCGCGCGGCGTTCTTCGCCTTCTCCTCGGGCTCGGCGCTCTCACCGGTGCCACCGTCGGCCGGGGTGGCGGCTGCCGTACCGCCACGGCGGGCTCGTCCTTTGGGCGCATCCTCAGGGAGGGCCATGCTGGCGGTCCGGGCCTGGTCCCAGTTCCCGTGGAGGAAGGCGGCGTACTGGTCCGCAGTGTCGACACGGCTGAAGACGAGCACCTTGGTCCGGGTGACCGGACGCGCGTCAGGCCCTCGGCCATACGAGGCACGCTGGGTCTCAAGTCCGATCGCCCGCAGCAGGAAAGACGCGACGTCGAGAGCTTCGTCGTGGGGGTGCCCGTACTGTTCGGCGAGAAGGCCTGCGATCTTCTCCGGCAGCCAACGAGTCCGGGTGCCGCAGTGCTCGGGTGCGATCTTCTGCATGGCCTCGCGCATGAGCCGTTTCTGGGACTGGGTGGACCAGCGTGCCCGGGTGCCGCCGCCCAGCGTGGTGGTCTTCGGCGCGCCGGTGTCGTCGCGGTTGAGGTTGTTGACCGGGAAGTACTGCAGGGCATGCAGTTCGATGATCATTGTGGTCCTCGGCGGGTTCAGGGTTGGCAGGGTTCGAGGTGTTGCGGTGACTGGTTCAGCCCCAGTACTGGGTGGCCCACCATCGCTGCGTCTTGTCCCATTCCGCAGAGCGGCACAGGTCGAAGTACAGGCCGGTCCAGTTCAGCGGGATGCGCGCGGCGGCGAGTGCGGTGATCGCTCCGCGGGCTGGTACGGCGACGTATTCGCGGGGTGCGGACACGAGCCGGGCCATCAGAGTGTCGGCCCTCGTCCGCTCGCTGGCAGCAAGCTGCTTGAGTGCGCTGCCGAGCCGCTTGCCCGGGCGCACCGGAGGGTTGGAGGTGTGCCAGAGAGCGAACAGGGCGGCAAGCAGGTAATGCTCGCGTTCGCGCGGGTCGTTCGGGTGGGTGAAGTGGACCAGATGAGGGATGGCGTCAGGCGCAATCCCGTTGGGGTAGGACATGCTGCGCCGCAGCTGCGCGAGCGCGCTGCCGCTGGGCGCGACGAGAGGCCTGCTCGAGGTCCTGGAACTGGCGAGGTCGAACAGGTACCGCACGAGGCCCGGAGTGGACTCGGGGTCAGGGTCGGTCGTCATGGGTGAGCTCCTGGCGGCAGCGGACGTTAGGAGAAAATCTTGGTGAGCTGACGCTCGAGGTCGAGTCGGGCGCGGACCAGCGCGGGGGCGGACCGCGGACTCAGGGCTATTGCCTGGGTGGCCTTGGCGAAGCAGTCGAGCGCGGCCACCCGGACGGCATCCGCCCAGACCTCACTGGCCGCATCAAGGTGGGCCCAGTTCAACGGCTGGGCGGCATACTGCGCGAGCAGGACTCGAAACGCAGGTTCCACGGCCCACCAGTAGGAGGCAAGCGGGCGGACGGTTGGCCGGTAGTCCCGCTTGAGCTTCAGGTCCTTGTTGCCACGCCGGAACGCCGCAGCCAGCTGCTTCTGCAAGGCGGCATCAACCCGATCAGCCTCGTCGAGACGACCGCTGAGCGCGGCCACGGCCGGGGAGCCGGGCGTCAGGAACTCGACAGGCAGGGGAAACCGGTCGCGGATCCAGAGGGCAGGAGTGTCCTTCTGCGCACCGCCCGGCGCCCCATAGACGTTGACCGCGGCCATGCGGCTGCGGAGGTCCGGATCGGTGTGGCGCAGGAGCAGCGCAGCCTCGGTGAGGATTTCCGCGCCCATCTGGTTGGCATGATCGGACTGGTAGAGCGCGGTGACGTCCCGCCAGGTGGCGCGTTCGGGCTGGACCAGGACCCGATACCGGTTCGCGTTCTTTGCCCGGCGGTACGCGAACATCGGCTCCCGGTTGGCGATCTTCTCAGGCGGCGGTCTCCCGGTGCCGATGATCACATGTGTGACGTGCCGACCGGTGTCGTCCGAGAAGAGCAGGATTCGTCGTGATGGCCAGGTCAGTCGGCCGAGCCAGCCGGACACCGACCCCGTCCACACAGGCGAGCCCATGCTGTTCCGCACATGCAGGCTCAGCAGCAGCGTCTCGGCGAGATTGCGACCTTCCGGGGCGACAACGAGTGCGCCACTCAGTGGGCTGATCTTTGCCGAGCCGCCGATCTGTACTTTTCCAGCTCGTGCGAACGCCTGATGGGCCAGCAGCAGCCGGGCGGCCTCACCGGCGTCGAGGACGCGGTTCGCCCCGTGATGGGCATGGCTGTGCAGGATCTTCTGCGCAGCGGCCATCTGCGGGAACCCGAGATCGACCGCCGGGCGCGGTCGCATCTGGCTGCTCGCTGTTGCCTTGCTGTTCCGCTCGGCCAGGCTGCTGAGAAGGGTGTGGTCCTGGAAGAAGGGTGCGGTGGGGTGGAAGAGGTCGAAGCAGGTCCGGTGCGTCTCGAGGTACCCGGCAACCTCGTCAGCGGGAAACCCCTGCCGAAACTGGCGAAGACGGTCGTCGTCCTTGGTCGGACCGTTCAGTGCGGCCTGGACGATTGCCAGCAACAGCCGCAGCGTCGCGATCTCGGCAAGAGGATTGGCGTCGGCAAGCGCGGCGAACTCGCTGGGCGTGGCGAGCACCTCGGTCAGCGAGACGGCGGCGAAGCTTCCGTCCTTGGCCCGCGCCACCGGGATCCAGCCCTCGGTCAGCAGGTCGTAGCTGCTCACTGGTCGATCTCCTTGAGGAACGCGCGGGCGCGATCCGGGTAGAGGACGCCGAGTTGCTTGCTGTAGCGAAACAGCCCACGCCCGTACGTTCCGTCGGCGTTGAGCTCGGCGAGAACGGCATGCCGCAGCACGGGGTCGCCTTGCCAGGCCGGAGGACAGGTGGCGCCATGACGCAGGGCGGAGACCACCGACTTCCTGCTCAACGCGACCGTCGAGCGGAGAAGCAGAGGGAACGACGGCCTTGCCGCCAGATCGCACGCCCGCGTGCCTGCGACCGGCACAAGACCGTCACCGCTCCGGTACACCAGGACAACGCTCAGCGAGGGATCGCCCAGCCGGGTCATGGCCCGCAGCGGCGCGTCCTCCGCGGCCGACTCGTCGACGTGTTCGAGCGCGGTGAGACGCCGCCAGGCATCCAGATCCCACGGCGAGGTCACGGCGCGGCCATCCACCTGCTCCACTGCGTAGGCGAGACGCGTCTGCTGGCGCTGGTGCGCCGCTTCCCACAGCCGCCCGCAGGCGTCGTTCACCGGCCAGAGCGGCACGAGTTGTCCGGCCGCGTTGTAGACCTCGCTGACCAGCCCCGGCACCTCATCGGGCAACCGCAGCCGCTCACGTCCGCGGAGTTTGAGCCAGCTCGCCAGCAGGACGGCGGGTGCCGAATCGTCATAGACATAGGCGATGTCCGCCAGATCGGGGACACCGCCGTCGCAGATTGGATCCACCAGCCAGGCTGTCGCCGGGCTCGCCCACCCTGGCCGAACCGTGTCCGTCCAGCGTTGCATCCGGCCCAGCCGCTGGATGAACAGGTCCACCACGGTGAACTCCGTGATCAGTAGGTCGCAGTCGATGTCCAGTGACTGCTCGACGATCTGCGTGGCCACAAGGATCACCAGACCGTCCCGGCGCGCCTCCCGCTGCTCCTTGCCGAACAACCGCAGCACCTCAGCCTCGGTCGCGTCGCGTCTGGCGTGCGGGAAGCGAGCGTGGAACAGCACCACCCGCACCCGGGTATCACCAGCGAAGTGGCGGTGAAGGACCCGGTAGAGCCGCTGCGCATGGTCAACGGAGTTGCACACGACTCCGACCCGCCCCCACCGATCGACAGCGGTCAGAGCGTCGATCTCCTTCGCCAGTACCTGGGCGTCCGTCTCCTCACTGCCACCCAGACGCAGGGCAAGTCGTCGTAGTGCAACGTTTCTGCTTGGCCGGAACTGGGGCGGATGCTTCACGTCCACGTAGGGCGCCGTGGCTGTGGCGACGGTCAACCGGGGGTATTGCTCGACCTGTGGCAGCTCGACTGGCGGTGGCTGCTCCGGGCCGTGCAATCCCTGCCGAAACGCCTCAATCAGAGATCGGCGGGTGGCCGGCGGGAGGGTGGCGGACAGCAGCACCACCGAACATCCGATCTGAGCAAGCCACTGCAGCGCGAGCTCCAACAGCCCGTTCATGTACGCGTCGTAGGCATGCACCTCGTCGAAGACCACAACCCGGCCGGCCAGTCCGGTCAACCGCACCGGCCCGAACCGTACGGATTGCACTGCCAGCAGGATCTGATCTACCGTGCCGACCCCCAGCCGGATGAGCAACGGCCGATGAGGCCCACGCGACCAGCGAGACGGCTCACGCTCCTCCACTGGGTGACGCTCGACATCCACCTCGAGCGTCTGCGCCGTCGCCGACTCGGTGGCGTCGGTCTCGAGCGAGGCATGCCCATGGACCAGGATCGGGATGAACTCGTCAAGCCCCGCGCGCTTCATCCATGCGCATAGCCGCGTGTGCCCCTGGTTCGATGTGGCCCGTGTTGGCATCGCCCAGTAGATCCCGGCTGCGCCATGCTGGATCTGCTGGTGCAGGAAGCCGTAAACCGCCTCGGTCTTTCCCGCTCCGGTCTCATCCTCGATGACCAGGAGGCGGTTCCCCGGGCCGGCAGCCGCAGCGACCTCCATCTGCATGGGACTCGGGGCGAATCCCAGCACGTCCGCCAGCTCGCGATGGTCGCCGATCGGTGCGTGCCAGCTGTGCAGCCGAGCCTGCTCGGTCGCTACCGCCGCCTTGATCCGCGCGCCCCGCAGGTACGCCTGCGGCTTGACGTCCGCAGGCGCAAAGGGGAAGAGTTCGGTGCTCGACGCCAGCCAGTCCGCTGCCTTCACCATTCCGGTCAGCACCGCGACCAACGGGGACAGGTACGCCCAGCCGACTGTCAGCCGAGGACGCTCCCGCACCCCCAGACAGGCGATCAGTAGATCGACCAGCTCTGCGCGTGCAGCTGCCCACGGGTCCTTGATCGCGCTATCCGAGCCCGCTGGCAGCGCCAGCCCGGACTGCGCGGCCATCGCGCCCAGGTGCACGTAGCAGCCCCGTTCCAACGACACCGCCGCGCCGATGACCGCAGCCGACACGGCCGGCACGGCAAAGCGGTGCTCCAGCAGCGCCGCGACAAACACCGCGCCCACCAGCTCGTGCGACACCCCCGATGTAGCCCGGGGAAACGTGAAGCCAGCCGCAACCAGCCGCCGACGAAGCGACGCCACATGACCCGCGAACTCAGGCCCAGCCTTGCCAAGATCATGAAGTGCGGTCAGGAACGCGAACCACGCTCGGCCCTGCTCCACGCTCTCCAGACCGAGCCCCGCCACGAACGCCTCACGGAACCACACGGGCGCGAAGTCGTCCCACAGCCGCTCCGCCACCGCCGCCGCATCCAGCGCATGCCACGCCAGCGGATGAAACGACGGACCGCCCCGCGGAGCCCCCTTCTGCTTGCCCCACAGCAGAAACAGCCCTGACCGATCCCCTTCTGGCGGTCCTGGCTCCTTCACGCGTCCCCCCGAGTGCGCCGACTCTCCGTATCAGTCAGCACACGCTAACCATCACCTCCGACAAGACCGACACCAGCTGACCGAAGGAAGCTCCCAGCACCAAAGATGAGACGATGATCACGATGTTGAATGCGGGATTTAGATGGGAGCGCACGCTTCCCAGGCAAGGCTGGCGACAGCGGCCCGGCTTCACCCCCACACACGTGGGGAGCACCAATCCTCGGCGACCTCCTCGACCTCGGGCCACGGTTCACGGTTCACGCACGTGGGGAGCACCCAGCTACCCGGCTGCCATGCCGAACCAGGATCGGTTCACCCCCACGCACGTGGGGAGCACTCGGCGTCGTCGTCAAACGCCACCGTGCTGCTGGGTTCACCCCCACGCACGTGGGGAGCACGCCGAGATCATGCTGGACGAACCAGACGCCTACGGTTCACCCCCACGCACGTGGGGAGCACCTGTCGAAGTCGCGCTCCTCGCCCCAGCGGATCGGTTCACCCCCACGCACGTGGGGAGCACATGGGCATTCTCGACTCTCGCGAGTCGGGCCGGGGTTCACCCCCACGCACGTGGGGAGCACACGCCGGCGACCTGCTGGCGTTCGATCTCACGCGGTTCACCCCCACGCACGTGGGGAGCACTCGCGGGTGGCGGCGTCGCGGGCGTCGGCGAGCGGTTCACCCCCACGCACGTGGGGAGCACCAGTCCACAGCCTTCTGGACATAGGCCGCCTGAGGTTCACCCCCACGCACGTGGGGAGCACGCCTGACCGCGGTGCGTAAATGGATCAAATCGGGGTTCACCCCCACGCACGTGGGGAGCACCGCACTGCTCAACGAGGCGCTGTACCGGCACGGGGTTCACCCCCACGCACGTGGGGAGCACGGCCGGGACTGCGGCGCCCTGGAGAAGATCTTCGGTTCACCCCCACGCACGTGGGGAGCACCGGGCAGCCACAGGGCTATCCGCCGGGACCTGCGGTTCACCCCCACGCACGTGGGGAGCACCCCGTGGCCGCCACCGCGACCATCCAGGACGACGGTTCACCCCCACGCACGTGGGGAGCACGCCACGCTGCCGTCTTGACGATGCGTGACTGTCGGTTCACCCCCACGCACGTGGGGAGCACGCGACCGCGGACGGGTTCGTGGACGATGTCCCGGGTTCACCCCCACGCACGTGGGGAGCACGCCAGCCGACCCGAGGCGATGCTCGGAGCACTGGGTTCACCCCCACGCACGTGGGGAGCACCCTTCCTGACCTGCGAAGATTCGAGCGCCGTGGCTCGTTTCGATTCACTCGAATCCGCTTGCTGTCCCCGGGTCAGGAGGCCGAGGCGCCGGACAACGTTGCGTAAGCGTCGCATCGGGTTGGCGCGCCGGTCACGGTCAGGCTGTCGCTGGAGAAGGCGACCTGTTGGCCGGGGTTGATCGCGTCGACGTAGTGCTCACCTCCTCCGATTATCCGGTTGGCCTGGTCGTAGCAGATCACGCTCACATAGACCTGTTTGACGGGCTGCTGGTAGTGGCTGACAACCTCGCCGAGTACCTGCGCAGCGCCCGACGTCGGATCAGCCTGTAGGTGCACACCCTGCGTGGTGAAGACGGACTCGGGATGCTGGTCCTTCTCCGAGAGGTTCACCAGCGGGCTCACCGTGGCCACGATCTTGTCGACGTCCGAGCCCGCGGGGACCTCCACGATCGTACCCACCGGGATTTGGGCGCCCGCACGCAGGATCGGGGCGGACGTGTCCGACTGCCCGATCACTCGACCTGCCCGATCGTACAGCCCGAACGACGCGGTCAGTCCCGTGATCTGGTCGCTGCGATTGGTTACCATCGTTGTCGCCCACACGTAGTCCGGCATGCCCGTTCCCGGTGAACGAGAAATCCCGAAGCCACTCGCGCCTGTCACCAGACCGCCGTCCGCCTCGATCTGCCTGCCGGGTGCGGTGCTCCCCGGCGAAGCCGAGTTTCCGCCAGCACAGGCGGCCGCCAACGCCATCACCGTGGCGGCCACTATGAGCCTGCCTACGAACGCCACTTCCTCATCCCCCCGATCGTGCAAAGAAGTGCAACTATCGCATACGGGCGACGAAGGGTCGCGCCGGTCCCTTCTGCGTTGTCAGGTGCGCGATCGGCGATTTTGGGTAGCTTCCCCGTTGCTGCGGGATGGTTCACCTGGCCATGCTTCCAAAGCTGCCCTCGTGCCAGCCCAGAGCTGGGGACTGGCGCATGCGTGTCCGACGTGCATGGCGGATAGCGGCAATGTGCGCCTGCCATGGCGCAGGCAGCGCCTGAGCTCGGGCGGACGGTGCCAGTGGCGGCACCTGGCTCGGCCTTGTTCATCGAGCCTGGCATCAGCGAGTGGTTGGGATCGGAATCCAGCAATTGCCACGGCGTGCGCTGCGATGTTTCCTTGCCCTTGAGGTGGCATCCGAGGGTAAGTCTGAGTCGACTCCCAGTGGCGGAGTGCGGTGTTCGCTTCCGAATTTTTCCAGCGCTGCGCTTCAAGGGGTAGAGAATCCAGCGATTCCGGCTCCGAGAGGTGTGCTCCATGGTGCAGGGGCAAGGCGCAAGTTGGAACGGTGCTGACGGTCCACGGAGGCTATGGAAGATCGATGATCTCGCCGAGTACCTAGGTGTGTCGGTGGATACGATCTACAAATGGCGGACCAACCGGTATGGGCCGAAGGCGGCGAGGATCGGGAAGCATCTCAGATGGAGACCGGAAGACGTGGAAGCCTGGCTCGACGAGCATCGCGATGACTCGGACCAGTAACCCCGGCGGCGGTGCGCGTTGTTCAGCGCGGTCAGGTCCGTTCCGGATTGACCTCGGCCCACAAAACCCCGTTGGGAAAGCCACCCGGATCTGCATGTCGCGGACCAGTATTTGGGCCAGCGTCGATTTCCCCGCGCCCCGCATCCTGACCACGCCCATTGTCGGTTCACCCGCTGGATCTGCCGGCCGCTGCCGCGCAGCTGCCACATCGGCCTCTCTCAGCACAAACTTCGCGGGCGGCTTCCGATAGCAGCTCTATTGTCGGGCGCGCCCGTCCCACGGACAGCCCCGGCCGGGGCAGCCCGCGCCCCGCATCACCAGTAGCTTGCGCACCTCACCGGCCGGATCGTCCTTCCGTGCCGCCTGCCAATCCGCCGCCGTGTACTGGGAGAGCGGATAGTCATGGGATAGAATCACGATTGTCCGGGCCGGACATATGACACCGCATTGCATCTCTGTGGGCCAGTTGGATCCCGCGGCGAAATTCCACGCCTGCAGCAACACCGGAAGCGGCGTTCTTCCAATTCCCAGGAGATCCACTCCGCCCACGCCCGATCCGCCTGCGTGTATGAGACGAAAAAATCCCGGTCCTCATCGCCTTCAGCGATGCCTCCGCCGATCATCCGTTGAGTGTCCCACCACCACCCGACCACACCCTCGGGGGAGGCCGGACCAAGCTCAACCTCGCCGAGACCAAGATCGGAACGGAGTCGACCACCCATCACCCGCGCCGCCTCGCTCAGACTGCCAGTACTGCCAGGGTTTCTGCTGCGCCGGGGTTGGAGACTTTGCGACCCATGTAGGTGGACAGGGTGATCGACGGGTTGGCATGGCCGAGGACGTCGGCGATCTGCCGAGGGGAGTGGCCGTCGCCGTCGAGGAGCGTGGCGACGGACTTCCGGCCGAACAGGTGGGACGTCACCCCGGGGAATCCGGCGTCGTTCACCGCGTCGCGGATGTCGGCCTGGGTGTTGCTGGGGTCGCGTAGCCCGCCCATCTGTGCGGGGAACACCACGTTGTCGGCGGCCTGTCCGTCGCGGCGGGTGCGCAGCATCGCCACAGCCCAGGCCGGCAGCAGCAACAGCCGGTGCCCGGCTTCCGACTTGGGCCGCGGCTTGTTCACCAACCCCTTACCGGTGATCCGCACGACCGTGGAGCGGATCTCGACGGTACCCGCGTTCAGGTCCACTGCGTCCCAGACGATCCCGCACACCTCACCAATCCGCGCCCCGGAGGCCATGAGCATGTCCACGAGATCGGGGATGTCGCGCCGCCGCGCTCGCTCGTCGTAGGTCAGCAATGCTCGTAGCTGC
The DNA here is from genome assembly GCF_023242945.1 of Frankia umida. NCBI lineage: Bacteria > Bacillati > Actinomycetota > Actinomycetes > Frankiales > Frankiaceae > Frankia > Frankia umida. The sequence goes on along the minus strand of NZ_JALKFT010000030.1, from coordinate 1,004 downwards.
CGGAGCTGGGTAGCTCCGAGCGCCTTGGGTGCCGGCTTCGGTTCGGGCCGGGCGATCTGCCCGGCGTCGCGGACCACGTTGCGGTCCATCGCGTCGAGCCGGGCCGCCATCGCGCACATGCCGGACAGGACGGCGCGTGCCGTCTTCGCCGCCCCGGGTCCGCTCTTGGCGGTGACCGCGGTGAAGAACCGGTCCGCCGTGCCGACCGTGACCTGTCGTGCCTTCACTCCGCCAAGCGCCGGGTAGACGTGCCGGTCAAGCGTGGTCCGATAGGCCGCCAGGGTGTTCGGTGAACGGTCTTTCTTCTGCTGCTCGGCGAACCACGCCTCACCGAGCACGCGCATCGTCGTCTCAGGGGTGATGTCGCCATCCCCGACGGCGACCCGTAGCCGGTCGCGTAGCGCCAGTTTCAGCGCCCGCGTAGCCGCCGCTTTCGATGTGCCGCCGCGTTCCACCTCGCGACGCACCCCATCATGATCGCGGTAGAAGCAACGCGCACGAACACCCTTCGCCGTATCGCTGTAGAAGATATTCCCGCCAATGCCGAGATCCAGACTGGGACGAGCCACGCCACACCGCCGCATCGTTCGGAAGTGGAACGAACCCCTCCATTCTAGCCTGATCATCCCGTACTTACCCCGTACTTTAAACGATCAATAACGATTGGCAGTGCCACGCAGGGACGACTGCTTGCAAGCAGATTGCGCAGGTAGAGGCAAGGTTCGACAGGTAGTAACAGGTAGTGACGAAATGGGATTGCTAATCCGTCGGTCGTGGGTTCGAGCCCCACCCGCCCCACCACGCTGCGTGACGAACCGTTTGATCTGTAGAAATAGGTTCCATCTATCTCTGTATAGGCCGTACTCGGCGACAGATGCCCAGGTCATCCATCCGGGTCGGCGGTTCGAGCCCCAGGTAGCTTGGAAGCAACTACTGACCTTTAATGCGCGAGGTCGACTGGTTGATCATGGGATGGTGTCAAGGTCAACCCGGTGCCCGCCAGG
>NZ_JALKFT010000002.1:355998-365530 GCF_023242945.1 Frankia umida | reverse complement strand
GACCGACGAGGGGCTCAAGTCATGCCAGGTCCGGAGGCCGGGAGCCCCGTTGCGGGGCCACCAAGAAGGTAACGGGGGATTAGCCGCCGGTGGGCACCCGTCCGCGACACGTCGGCCGACTGCCCGATGCGGGCCGGCTCAAACCAGTAGCGTCCAGTAGGTGCGTGCCGGCCGGTCGTATCACTCTCATCCTGCCTCCTCTTTGGCAGTGAGAGCGAGCCGCACGTCGCGTACGGGACGCGGCGCGAAACGTCGCGTCCCGGCCCTGCTCGCCGCCGGTGCGCTGCTCGCGCTGACGCTGTGCACGCCGGTGTCGGCGGCGCCCGCTCCGGCACCAGCCGCGCCCGCGGTGACCCCGCTGCGCACGGGCGACGCGGCCGCCCCGCCGGCGAACCTGACCGCCAAGGACTGGGTGGTCGCGGATGCCGACAGCGGGGCGATTCTCGCCGCGTCGCATCTGCATGACCGGGACATGCCCGCCAGCACCATGAAGATCCTCACTGCCCTGACGATTCTGCCGAGCCTGCCGCCGGACCAGGTCGTCACCGTCGGGCCGGACTCGTCCCAGGTGGATGGCACCAAGGTGGGGCTCGTGCCCGGAGTCGGCTACTCCGTGCGCGACCTCGCCACCGCGATGCTGATCTCCAGCGGCAACGACGCGACCGTGGCGCTCGTCGACGCGGACGGCGGGCCGGCGGCGGTGCTGGCGCGGATGAACACCCTCGCCGGCTCGCTCGGCGCCCACGACACCGTCGCCGGCGACCCGACCGGGCTGGACAGCCCCGGCCAGCTGACCAGCGTCCATGATCTGGCCGTGCTGGGGCGGGCCGCGATCCACGAGCCGTCCGTACGCCCGTACCTGACGGTCCCGCGCGCGTCCCTGCCCGGCCGGGGCGACCAGCGTTTCGAGATCCAGAACCACAATCTGCTGCTCAACCGGTACGAAGGCACCATCGGGGTGAAGAACGGCTACACGGTCGCCGCCGGGGCGACCTTCGTGGGCGCCGCCACCCGCGCGGGCCGCACCCTCGTCGTCGCCCTGCTGCGCACCGCGCCCGAGTTCGACCGCGACGCACGCGCCCTGCTCGACTGGGGTTTCGCCCACGGGAGCCAGATCACCCCGGTCGGCTACCTGCCGGACGCCGCGACCGGGCTGGCCGCGGGCGCGGCCGACGCGGGGCCCGCGGGCGCGGCGGCCCGGACGGCACCCAGGGCCGACTCCCTGCCGGCGCCGAAAGTGGACGAGCACGGCGGCATCCTGCACGGCATCGGCCCGACCACCTGGATCGCGGTGTGCCTGACCGTGGCCGCCCTCCTGCTCACCATCGCCACTCGACGGCTCGGCCGGCGGACCCGGCGGGCCCGGGCGGCCCGGGCGGCGGCGATGCGGGCCCGGTTCGCCGCGCAGGACGACGGCGGCGTCCGGCCCGGGCGGGTCGAACGACCACCGCTGTCACGCGAGCGACACCCGAACCGACCCGGTTACCGTCCCGACCACCAGGCCACCGACCGTCGTCTCGGACGCACGTCGACGGGCCGACCCATCGATCGGTCCACCGCTCCGGTCCGCCGGCCACCCGTCCCCGCGCCCGCCCCCGCGCACCCGCATCCCGATCCCGCCGGACGCGGGGAGGCCCACACCGACGAGCTGTACTACGACCTGCCGCGCGAACCACCGCGGGAGCGGACCTACGAGGAGCCCCGGCGCCGGCGCTCCTGAGCCCGCGTCTCCTCCTCGGACCCGGCCCCGACCTCGGTCCCCGGCGCACCGAACGCGAAGAACCGCAGGGGCCGCCACCGTTGGTCGGCGCCGCGCCGGTAGAGACCGAACCCGCCGACCTCGAACCGGGCCTGGTACTCGGCGAGCGCCGCGTAGGCACGATCGAGGCCGTCCGCGGGGATGTCGTGCGCGACCGTGACATGCGGGTGGTAGTCGAAGGTCAGGGGCCGCTCCAGCGGGCCGGAACGCACCGCGGCCGCCAGGCTCGCGCACTGCGTCGCACCGGCCACCACCGCGACGAACACCACCGGTGACAGCGGGCGGAACGTCCCCGACCCACGCAGCAAGATCGTGAACGGCTCGGGTGTCCCGGCGGCGCGGGCGAGGTGCGTCTCGATCGCCGGCAGGTCGGCGACGCGGACCGTGGTCGGGCCAAGCAGCGTCACATGCGGGACGATCAACGCGGCGTTGGGGTCACCGAGACGCTCCCGCCAGTCCTGCAGCTGGGTTCGGTAGGGCTCGGGGATGCCGATCGCCACGCCGATGTCGGCCAGACCCGCCGCCTCGGACGTGCGGAACGGGTCCGCCGCCCGGACGGTGGTGGTCATCGCAGACTGGGCCCGTGCGGCGTCCTGGGCTCGTACGGCGTCGCTGCCCGTCACTGGCACCGGAACCGGGTATCCGTTCATGCGACCGACAGCACGGCACGGTCGACCCCGCCAGGTTGCACCCCGAGCGCCGTCACCCTGCGTGTAGGCATCCACGCGGGTGGGGGATCGATGGCCGGCCGGCGGGATCGGTGTCGGCAAGGTTGCATGCCGACATCATGGCCCACCGAGGCGGTCCGTCACCCGCGGACTGCCGGACCAGGCGGCCCGCCCGCGCGGACCATCCGAAAACTGGGCAACACGTCCATCTCGAACTGGTCAAACGCACTGGACGTCCCGTACGTCCCCCTGCGACGGCCACACCGGCTGACCGTCGCGGACGGTCACAACGCCGAATCCGCCGCTGGTACGCGGCCCGCGGCGACGATGTCATCCGCCAGGGGTGGCCACGCCGCACGGGCCCAGTCACCGAAGTCGCGGTCACTCAGAGCAACGCAGCTGAGGCCGGCCGCGGGATCCACCCACAGGAACGAGCCGCCCTGACCGAAGTGACCGAACGTGTCGGGCGCGTTGGTGCGCCCGGTCCAGTGCGGCTGCTTGTGTCCACGGATCTCGAAACCCAGACCCCAGTCGTTCGGCTCGTGGCGACCGAAACCGGGCAGCACCCCGGACAGCCCGGGAAAGGCGACCGAGGTGGCGGTGGCGACCATGCCTACCGAGAGCAGGGTGGGAGCGAGTAGTTCCGCGGCGAATCGGCGCAGGTCGTCCAGGGTGGCGTGCACACCGTGGGCCGGCGAGCCGGTCAGCTGGGCGCCGGCCATCCCCAGCGGGTCGAACACCGCCTCGGTCAGGTAGTCGGCGAACGCGATCCCGGTGGCCGCGGTGACAGCCTCGCCGAGCCGCTCGATGCCGGTGTTCGAGTAGATCCGCCTGGTTCCCGGGGCGGCCAGCGCCCGCTCACCACCGAACTCGAGCCCGGACGCGTGCGCGAGCAGATGCGCCACCGTGGATGACGGGGGCCCGGCCGGATCGTCCAGGCCGATCGCCCCCTCCTCCACCGCGATGAGCACCGCGTAGGCGGTCAGCAGCTTCGACACCGACGCCAGCCGAAACGGATGGTCGGCCGGGCCCACCCGCCCGAGTTCGCGCACCCCGGCGGGCTCACGCCGAAGCACACAGACCGCGGCCGTCTCGACCGGCCACCGCGCCACCTGTTCCAGTGCGTCCACGTCCCGCACTGTACGAGGTTTCCCGGCCGGACTCGCCCGACCGGACGGGCCCATCCGGCGGGCTCACCCGACGGGTCGAAGGCTGCCGCGGGGCGCTCGCCACGCACCCTGGGGGCGGCTGCGAGACTGGCGATCGTGCAGATCCCGCCGTCGTCGTCAAGCTCATCGGGCTCATCGAGTCCGCCCAGCTCGCCCAATTCGCCCAATTCGCCCGATTCGGGCGAGGATATCCGCTCGATCACCGCGGTCAGCCCGGCCAGCCCCACCAGCCCGGCCGGCCCGGCCAAGGACGCCGGCACGATCACCATGGCCACCCCGATCGTGCGCGTCGACGAACCGGAGAACGCCCCGACCGGCACGATCGACGTGCTGATCGTCGGCGGCGGTCCGGCCGGCTGCGCGGCGGCGCTGGCGGCCCTGCGGGAACGTCCCGACGCGAACGTCGTGGTGGCCGATACCGCGGCGTTCCCCCGCGACAAGACCTGTGGGGACGGCATCGCACCGCACGGCCTCGACGTTCTGCGCGACCTGGGTGTGACCGACGCCGTCGCCGGCTACCGGGCGGTGGAACGGATGCGGATGCGCACACCGGGCGGCGCCGAGGTGGCCACACCGTCCAGTCGGGCCAGTTACGTCGTGCCCCGGCTGGTCTTCGACGCCCGGCTGATGGCCGCGGCCAGGGCGCGTGGCGCCATGCTGATCCGGCGGCGGGTACGCACCCTGGAGTTCGCCGAGCGGCCGCGGCCCGACGGGCGGGGACGCGAACCCGTCGTCGTCGTCAACGGGACGCTGGCCGCCCGGGTGGTCATCGGTGCCGACGGCGCGAACTCGGTCGTGCGTCGCGGCCTGGGCCTGGTGGCCAACCCACCGGAGTCGATGGCGATCGCCGTGCGCGCGTACGCCGCGCTGCCCGCCACGGACGGTCCGGCCGAGCTGTTCATCCACATGACCGACGAGGGCTGGCCCGCCTACGCCTGGTCGTTCCCCATCGGCGACGGACGGGCGAACATCGGCTACGGGATGCTGCGCTCCCGGCTCGCCCCCGGAGACGACGGTGCCAGCGCGAAGACCGTGCTGCACCGCACCCTGGAAAGAATGCTCCCGCGCACCCCGGCCGAACCGGACACCCTGCGGGCCCACCATCTGCCGCTGTCCACCCACCGACCACGCCAGCCGTCCGGCCCGGTCCTGCTCGTCGGCGACGCCGCGTCCCTGATCAACCCGCTGACCGGAGAGGGCATCTACTACGCCCTGCTGTCGGGAATGCTCGCCGGGCAGGCCGCTGTCAGCGCGGGCCAGCCAGCCGGCGCCGGACGGCTCTACCGACGATCGCTGGACGCCGAACTGGGCCGCCATCTGCGGCACACCACGCTGCTCGCCGGTCTGGTCGGACGCAGCGCCACCATGATGGACGCCGCCGCCCGGGCCGCCCGGACCCGCACCGAACTGTACGACTCGCTGGTCGAACTCGGACTTGGCCGCGGCACGATTCCGGCGAGCACCCTGACCCGCCTGGCCGTGCGGCGCGCGGTGGCCGGCCGGCGCTGATCGTCCGCTCCCGGCGGGCGGCGGCAGGTCGCGACAGCGACCGGCGGCGGCCGGCAGCGGCGGCCGGGCGGGCCCACGCCGGGACCATGCGTCACACGGTGCGCACTGGCGTTCAGGGGCCGAGGTAGGGCACGGCGGTGGTGAGCCCGATCACCGCCCCGCCCAGCACCAGCAGCAGCAGGGTGTCGAACACCCGGCCGCGCACCGCGAGCAGGCCCACCCGCCGCGCCGGCAACGCCAGCCGGGCGCAGCCCGCCACCACCAGAACGACGCCGATCAGCAGCAGGCCTCGCCGCCACCGGTTCTGGGAGACCAGCCCGAACCCACCGGCCACGCCGACCAGGACGACGGCGAAGACCACCTCCCGGCGCAACCAGGCCACCAGCCCGAAGCCACGGCTCGGCCGCTGCCGTGTACCACCGCCGGGCGCATCCCCACCGGGCGCATCCCCACCGGGCACATCCCCACCGGGCGACGGGCGCTGGTCCCGCGCTGACTGATCGACGCCGGGCGAGCTGGCGGCCGGTCGACGCCGTGAGGTGCGCACCGGGGTGGTCGTCTCGGCATCGCTGTCGGGGACGCCGGGCGGCCAGGCAGCGGCCCGCGCACGCACCGCCGACCCCTCGGGGCTCTGGTAGCCGCTGCCGCCGCGGTCGTGGCCACCTGAGTCCACCGCAGCCCACCTCCGGCGCCGGTCCTGCACGGCAGATGCCATCCCCACGGCCAGAACCCGGACAGACCGCCACGGATGGCAGCGCCCGGCCACGATGCCACTGGACGGCGCGACCTATCCAACCAGCATGACCGGCCGCGCGGTCAGCCGGTAGGCCGACCTGGCCCACAGCGTGGCCCGATAGCCGCCCGACCGGCCACCGGGCCGCCTTCCGGCCCGCGTTGACGACCACGCGAAGATCGACGCGGGTGGTGTGTTACTGCCGACTGGTGGGGGATTACCCCAGGGAGGTAAGCCGCGAACAACGCTGTCGCGCACGCAGGAAAGCGAGGTCGGAGAACGTGAACGGGCCGAGTCTTCGGATTGAGGTCACCGGTGAGGTCGTTCCGCTGTGCGCGGAGGTCACCACGGTGGGTCGCGGACCGGGAGTGGACGTGCTCCTCGACGATCCCAGCGTGTCCCGGCTGCATGCCGAAATCATCCGGCGCGGCCCCTACCTCTACGTCTGGGACCAGGGTCTGTCCCGTAACGGCACCCAGGTCAACGGCCGGCCGGTCGGTCGGCGCGTGCTGCACGACGGCGACGTCCTGCGCTTCGGCGCCGCCGGGGTGCGCGTCCACGACGCCCGGGCGCTGATCGAGTTCGCGATCGAGACCGCGGCCGGGCCGTCGGGCCATGACCACACCGCCGAAATCGTGATACCTGATCCCCCGGACCTGACCCGGCGGGAGTGGGATGTGCTGCGGGCCCTGTCACGTTCGGCGGGCGCCCCGGGGGTGTTCGTCATCCCGCTGTCCACCAGGCAGATGGCGCAGGATCTGGTCGTCACCGAGGGCGCCGTCAAGCAGCATCTGCTGCGGCTCTACCGCAAGTTCGACATCGCCCCCGGGACCAACCGGCGCGGACGACTGGCCAACGAGGTGATGCGACTCGGCCTGGTCCGCCCGGAGCCGGTGGATTCAGCCTGAGGCCAGGTAGAACGCCACGAATGCGCCCCTATCACATGGCCTGAATGTGACTTTTCACTGACCCAGGCGAACCCATAGGGAACACAACCGCGAGTACCCCCACTTGAGGGCGACCCGCATGCCTAGGGCAGACTTCCGGCCGCGGTGCCCATTTGGGAGGAGCTCGACGTGGCAGACGAATCACCACACAGCAAGAAGCTGCAGGAACTGATGTTCCGGGCCTGGGAGACCTTCGGCGACGCCCGGCATCTGGACAGCGACGACCGCGTGTTCGTGCAGGCTCTGGCCCGGCAGACAGCCGACCGTATCTCGGTGCTCTACGGCGCCAGCTGGCGGGACGCCCTGGACTGGGTCGCCCAGCGTTACGTGCCGACCACGGACACGCCGGGCGGGACGGTCCCGGCGACCACTCCCGCGGCGACCACCACGAACGGCAGCGGGTCCGGGGGACGTCGAGGTTCGGCGGCCGCCGAGGCGAACACCGGCGTCTGACCGACGCCCTCGCGGGCGGCGGAGGGGGCGGGTCGGATCGACCACGCCCCCTCCCACGGCCAGGCGCCACCGTGCCTAGTGGGCGAAGTGGCGCACTCCGCTGAAGTAGAGCGTGACCCCGGCCGCCCGCGCGGCGGCGACGACCAGTTCGTCGCGTACCGATCCACCGGGTTCGACGACCGCCCGCACGCCGGCCTCGGCCAGCACCTCGAAACCGTCGGGGAACGGGAAGAACGCGTCGCTGGCCGCCACCGCGCCCTTGGCCCGGTCGCCGGCCCGGGTCACGGCCAGGCGGGCCGCGTCCACCCGGTTGACCTGCCCCATCCCCACGCCGACCGTGGCGCCGTCGCTGGCGAGCAGAATCGCGTTCGACTTCACCGAGCGGACCGCGCGCCACGCGAACCGCAGATCGGCGAGCAGTGCGTCGTCGGCGGGCGCGCCGGCCTCCAGCGTCCAACCGGACGGCTCGTCGCCCGGCTCCTCCACGGCATCCCGTGACTGCAGCAGCAGACCACCGCTGATCGGGCGCAGTTCGACGCCGCGCTGGTGCGGCGGAGCCGGACATTCCAGCACCCGGATCGACGGCTTGCGGGACAGGATCTCGACCGCGCCGGGCTCGTAGTCGGGCGCGACGACGACCTCGGTGAAGATCTCGGCGATCTGCTCGGCGAGCTCGACGGTCACCGGCCGGTTCGTGGCGATCACCCCGCCGAACGCGGACACCGGGTCGCAGGCGTGCGCCTTGCGGTGCGCCTCGGCGATCGTGGCACCCACGGCGATCCCACACGGGTTCGCGTGCTTGATCACGGCGACGGCCGGCTCGGTGAAGTCGTACACCGCCCGGCGTGCCGCGTCGGTGTCGGTGTAGTTGTTGTACGACATCTGCTTACCGTGCAGCTGGCGGGCCGCGGCCAGACCGCCGCCGACGCTGCCGGGATGCCCGGCCTCGACATACAGCGCCGCCCGCTGGTGCGGGTTCTCGCCGTAGCGGAGCACATCGCTGCGCTGCCACTGGGCCGAGAGCACATCGGGCCAGCCCGTCTCCCGCGCGACCTCGTCGGGCGCGACGACACTGGCGAACCAGGACGACACCGCCACGTCGTAGGCGGCCGTGTGCGCGAACGCGCGGGCCGCCAGCCGACGGCGGGCCGTCAGGTCGTAGCCGCCGTCGCGGACGGCCTCGGCCAGCGCCGGGTAGTCGTCCGGGGAGACGACGACGGCGACCGACGCGTGGTTCTTCGCCGCCGCGCGGATCATCGCCGGGCCGCCGATGTCGATCTGCTCGACGGCCTCGTCCTCGGTGGCCCCGCTGGCGACCGTGGCCGCGAACGGATACAGGTTCACCACGACCAGATCGAACGGCTCGATGTCGAGTTCGGCGAGTGTCGCCGCGTGCTCGGCGTTACGCAGGTCCGCGAGCAGACCGGCGTGCACCCTGGGATGCAGCGTCTTCACCCGCCCGCCGAGCACCTCCGGAAAGCCGGTCACCGTGCTCACCGGTGTCACCGCCAGCCCGTGGCGGGCCAGCACCTCAGCGGTCGAGCCGGTGGAGACCACCTCGACCCCGGCCGCCTGGAACGCCGCGGCGAGCACGTCCAACCCGGCCTTGTCGTACACGCTGACCAGCGCGCGACGCAGCGGCCGATGCCCGGTGGGAACCACCTCGGCCGACTCCGCCGCCCCCACCGCGCCGCCGTCGCCAGCCACGTTCTCACCCGATGACGTCATGACTCCTCCTGAACGTGAACCCCGGCCACCGCAGCACCCGGCCGATCTCCCGAACGCACGATCGCACCGATCGTCGTGACAAACAGGCCGCGTTCGACCCCCTGAATCCGATCCCGCAGCGTCGCCTCGGTGTCCCCGGGCTCCACCGGCACGGTGCGCTGGGCGATGATCGGACCGGTGTCGACTCCTTCGTCGACCCAGTGCACCGTCACTCCGCTCACCTTCACCCCGGCCGCCAGCGCGTCCCGCACGGCGTGGGCACCGGGGAAGGCTGGCAGCAGCGACGGATGGGTGTTGACCGTGGGAAACCGGGCGATGACCTCCCGGCTGAGAATCTTCATGTAGCCGGCGAGCACCAGCAGATCCGGGGCGAACCCGGCGATCCGCTCGGCGGTGGCCGCGTTGAACGCCGCCCGGTCGGCATGGTCCTCGAGCCGGACGGTGAACACCGGCACGCCGGACGCCTCGGCCCGTCGCTGCGCGCCGGTGTCGTGGGGGGGGGGGGGGGGCGCCCCCCCCCCCCCCCGCCCCCCCCCCCCCCGGGCCCCCCCCCGGCGGGCGCGCGG
>NZ_JALKFT010000002.1:275163-355988 GCF_023242945.1 Frankia umida | reverse complement strand
CCGGCCCCGCGGCCCGCCGGGCCCCGGGGGGGGGCGCGGGTGGGGGGGGGGGGGGCCCCCCCCCCCACGACGGACGCGTCGAACCCCGGCTCGGCGACCGCGTCGAGGATCGCCTGCAGCGTGGTTCCCGCGCCCGACGCGAGGACGACAAGGCGAGCAGCCACAACACACTCCGTAACACAGACAGGGCGGGCAGGGGCAGCGAACACACGGACGATCGCGGGACACCGCGTGGCCCGTGCTCGGCGGCCACGGCGCGGACGTACCCGGCCGCACGGCTCACCTCGCCACCACGACCGGTCGCCCCGGCCCCCACCACTACCGCCCGGGGCAAGCCGCGACCGCCCGACTGTACTGACTTCTCCCCCTCCCGCGCGCCGCATCGCATCACCTGCCCGTCAGGCGGCCGGCACCCAGCCCGAAAGCAGGCCCAGCAGCATCGCCTCGGTCGACGCCGCGGACGGCACCTCGCCGCGCACCGGGTCGTCCAGGATCGCTGCGGTCCGCAGCGGTTCGTCGCCGTCGCCGTCGCCGAAAGCAGTTGTCTCCCGCGCCCTGGGCACGACCTGGGCCTGGGCCTGGGCCGCCGGATCCGACCGGCCGAAATCCGGCCCGTCCAGCAGCTCGCCCGGCCGGCACTGATAGAGCTCGGCCAGCCGCCACAGCACGGCGGCTGACGGCGCCCGGCCACCTCGACCGGGCCAGCTCTCCCAGTAGGACCACGCCTTGCCCGTCTTGACCGCGCCGGCCTCGGGCCAGCGTTCGTTCCAGTGACGGGCGGCCTCCTCCTGCGTCCACCCGTGGGCGAGCCGGAAGGCCGCCAGCGGGCGCAGACCGTGCCGTGCCCGCAGGCGCAGCGCGATCCGGCGATAGGACCAGCCAAGCACCCGCAACTGGCGAGCCTCGGCACGAACATGGGCAATCGCGACCGGCACGACGACCTCCAAGACGCTGATCCACTGCCACCAGACGCTAGCCGAAGGCACCGACAGTTCCCGGCCGCGGCGCGGGCGTCAGTCCGGGCGGCGCGACGTCCACGGTGCCGGTCGGGAGCGGACCACCGGTGCCAGCCGGCGACGCCAGAAGGACGGCTCGGCGTCGGTGGGCAGAAACGGCCGTTCGGCCCGCCGCACCGCGAGGTCGATCCCACCGAGCAGCACCAGGCCGACCGCGGCGATCTCCCCGCCCGCCAGCAGCCCGCACGCCCAGGCGGCGGCCGGCCCGTACTGCCCCGCCGCCCCGACCTGCCCGAGCGACTCCTGGCAGGCCAGCCCGCACAGCAGCCCGCAGACGAGACCGGCCAGGCCCACCGTGGCGAGCCGCTCCCGGGAACGTCGTCCGGCCGTGGCCCGGTGGGCCATGAGCGCGCACACCAACCCGGCCACCAGCGGCACCAGCACCAGCAGCGGCCAGCCCACCCGCGGCAGGGCGCTCGGCGGCAACGACGCGAGCACCGGCAGGTCCGGCGCGTTCACGACGTGTACCGCGTCCGCCCGTACCAGGCCGGAACCGACGTGGAAGCCCGGGCCGAGGGCATAGGCCAGCGCCCACAGCACCACGTTGGGAATGATCGCGATCTGCGCCACGGCGAGCCCCACCCCGCCGAGCACACCGACGTCGAGGTCCCGTTCCGTGCCGGCGACCTCGGGCAGCGTCGCGGCGATGACCAGGGCGACGCCGAAGGCCGCGGCCGCGATCAGTGCGGCGAAACCACTAACCCCACAGCGCAACGCGATCCGCAGCGAGCCCGGTAGCCGACGCCAGGCGGCGCGCAACCGGTGTCGCCCGGCCAACGCCCCGATCGTGGCCGCGGGCAGGGCGACGACGACCGTCCCCAGCGCCGCCGACCCCAGCCCCGCACGCACCGGCCCGGACCGCACCAGCAGGGCCACCAGCACGACGAACAGTGTCTGTGCGGTGACCACCTCCACGATGTCCACCACGACCCGGCGCCACAGCCTCGGCCCGGCGCCGGCCGCCGACGCGGCTCGACCGGCCGCCGACGCCCCGGCCACCGACGCCCCGGCCACCGACGCCCCGGCCGGACCCGGTGGGCCCGCGGTCCGCGCCGTCGGCCACGGCACGAGCGAGGCGTGCCGGTGCGCGGCGCTGAGCGCCGCGATCAGTGGGAACAGCGCCAGCCCCAGCGGACGCAGGGCGATCTCACCGTCCGAGAGATGCAACGTGGTGCCGTGGGCCACCAGCCACAGGTCCGCCCCGACCCGCAGCGCCGAACCCGGGCTGGTCGACGAGCCGGTGTCGGCGCCCCACACGATCAGGACGATGACCTCGATGAAGATCAGTCCGGCCGCCGACGCGGCGATCGCCGCCGCCGCCGGCCGGCCGAGCCGTTGCCACAGTCGGTCCAGATCCGGTCGCAGCGACCGTGGCTGGTGGAAGGCGGGCACGTCAGGACGCTCGCACGCGGTCAGTCGTCAGCGGAGCCAACACGCCGTCCGTCGGTCCGACAAAATGCGCTACGCCCCTGCTGGTCCGGATCCGGCGGGCGGAGATCAGCGGTTCGGCGACGACTGCTGGCCATAATCGTCAGGCGGCGGCTGCTGACCGTAACCGGGCTGGCCATAGCCGGGCTGACCGTAGCCGGGTGGCTGGCCGTAACCGCCGCCGGTGGGCGGCTGCTGGCCATACCCGGGCGGCGGCTGCTGACCGTAGCCGGGCGGGGGCTGCTGACCATAGCCAGGCGGGGGCTGCTGACCGTACCCGCCGCCCTGCTGGGGCTGTGACGGCTGCTGGCCGTAGCCACCGCCGGCCGGCGGCTGCTGGCCGTATCCCTGCGGGGGCTGGCCGTATCCCTGCGGGGGCTGGCCATAGCCGGGCTGCTGCTGGCCGTACCCGCCGGGGGTCGGCTGCTGGCCGTAGGGCTGGCCGTAGGGCGGCTGGTTGGCCGGCGGCTGCCACTGTCCCGCGCCACCGCCGCCGCCACCGCTACCGGGACGCCAGGGCAGGGCAGCACCGCTGGCGAGCGCCGCCAGCACGGCGAACACCGCCTGTGCGAGTGCGGCCACGACCGCGAGGTAGAAGCCCACGCTGGGGCCGGCGTCCACCCCGGAGGGCACGTTGGGGAAGCGGTACCACCGCAGCAGCAGCAGCAGGAAGGCCAGCGCCGAGACCCCCGGCAGCAACCACATGACGGACACCGGGCCGGCGTCCGGCACGCGCAGCCCCGCGAACAGCCGGGCCGCGAGGACTCCGGCGACCGCGATGACGAGCAGGACGGGGAACCACGAGTTGAAGCCGAGACCCCACCCGTTCTCGTGCGCGGTGCGGGAGGAGCCGAAAAACGAGAGCTTCACCGAATACCACGGGAAAAAGCTGACTATGAACATGACCGCGCCGGACGCGATCACCCCGATGTCGTTGGTCGCGATCTCGCGACCGCCGATTCGTGCCACGACGGAACCCCACTTCGTCAGGTCGGTCGGCATGGGGCGCAGTGCGCCCCATGCCGGTCTGGAGTCTCGCAGCAGCGCGGGGATGAGGGAAGCGATGTGCGTCCCTCATCCCCGTCAACCAGGAGACTCCGTGACCGTCCGACGACAGGCACCGCACGCGGAACCCATCAGACGGCCAGAGCTACAACGACCGCATGATGTCAGCCATCAGCCGGGCGGTCTCGGACGGGGTCTTACCCACCCGCACACCGGCCTTTTCCAGGGCTTCCTTCTTGGCCTGCGCGGTACCGGACGAACCGGACACGATGGCGCCGGCGTGACCCATGGTCTTGCCCTCGGGCGCGGTGAAACCGGCGACGTAACCGACGACCGGCTTGCTCACGTGCGCCTCGATGTGCGCCGCCGCGCGCTCCTCGGCGTCACCACCGATCTCACCGATCATGACGATGGCGTCGGTGCCCGGGTCGGCCTGGAACGCGTCGAGCGCATCGATGTGGGTGGTCCCGATGACCGGGTCACCGCCGATGCCGACGCAGGTCGAGAAGCCGAACTCACGCAGCTCGTACATCATCTGGTAGGTCAGGGTGCCGCTCTTGGAGACCAGACCGATCCGCCCACCGGGGGTGATGTCGGCCGGGATGATGCCGGCGTTGGACACGCCCGGGCTCGCGATGCCCGGACAGTTCGGCCCGATGATCCGGGTCGTGCCCCTGGACTTGCTGTAGGCGAAGAACTCGGTGGTGTCGTGGACGGGCACACCCTCGGTGATGACCACCGCGAGCGGGATCGCCGCGTCGACCGCCTCGATCGCCGCGTCCTTGGTGAACCTCGGCGGAACGAAGATCACCGAGACGTTCGCACCGGTCTGCGCGATCGCGTCGGCGACGGTGCCGAAGACCGGCACGTCGTCGACCTTCTGGCCGGCCTTGCGGGCGTTGACGCCCGCGACGACCTTGGCGCCGGATGCGAGCATCCGGCGGGTGTGCTTGGTTCCCTCCGAACCGGTGATGCCCTGCACCACGATCCGGCTGTTCTCGTCAAGCCAGATAGCCATCGGTTTGCAATCCCTTCGCGCAGGTCAGGCCGCGGCCGCGGCGAGCTGGGCGGCGAGCTTCGCCGCGCCGTCCATCGTGTCGACCGGCTTGACCACCGGAAGGTTCGCCTCCGCGAGGATGCGACGGCCCTCCTCGGCGTTGTTGCCGTCCAGGCGGACCACCAGCGGGGTGGTCACGTTCCCGACGATGTCGAGGGCCTGGATGATGCCGTTGGCGACCGCGTCACAGGCGGTGATGCCACCGAAGATGTTGACGAAGACGCTCTTGACCGCCGGGTCGCCGAGGATGATCGACAGACCGTTCGCCATCACCTCGGCGGACGCGCCGCCGCCGATGTCGAGGAAGTTCGCCGGCCGCTTGCCGCCGAACTCCTCACCGGCGTAGGTCACCACGTCCAGCGTCGACATGACCAGGCCGGCACCGTTTCCGATGATCCCGACCTCGCCCTCGAGCTTGACGTAGTTGAGGCCCTTCTCCTTGGCCTTCTGCTCGAGCGGGTCGACCGCGGAGACGTCGACGAACGCCTCGTTCTCGGGGTGGCGGAAGTCGGCGTTCTCGTCCAGGCTGACCTTGCCGTCAAGCGCGATGACCTTGCCGTCGCCGGTGAGGATCAGCGGGTTGACCTCGACGAGGGTCGCGTCCGACTTGACGAAGACGGTCCACAGCTTCGCCAGCAGCTCGGTCGCACCGTCGAGGGCGGCCTCGGGCAGCTTGGCGGCGATGGCGATCTCGCGGGCCTTGGCCGTGTCGACTCCGGTCAGCGGGTCGATGAGGATGCGGGCGAGCGCCTCCGGGTTGGTGGCGGCCACCTCCTCGATCTCCATGCCGCCCTCGCGGGAGGCCATCGCGAGGAAGGTCCGGTTGGCCCGGTCCAGCAGGAAGGAGGCGTAGTACTCCTCCGCGATGTTGCTGGCTTCCTCGACGAGCACCGAGTGGACCGTGTGGCCCTTGATGTCCATCCCGAGGATCGCCGTCGCCTTCGCGAAGGCGTCATCCGGTCCGTCGGCCACCTTGACACCGCCGGCCTTGCCTCGGCCGCCGGCCTTGACCTGAGCCTTCACGACCACCTTGCCACCGAGTTCGGTGGCGATCGCACGCGCCTCCTCGGGAGTGGTCGCGGTCTTCCCGGTGGGTACCGGAACGCCATGCTCGGCGAACAACTTCTTCGCCTGGTATTCGAAGAGATCCACGGTCCGTCCAGTCGGATGGGGTCGTTCTGGGTTGGGTTTTGTAGGGCTGCATGGGGCTGCACAGAACGCCTGAGAGCCTACTGACGAGCGGGTTTTCGCGCGCGGGACGCGAAGGGCCGCCACCGGCACCCCGGTGCCCCGACCCGGCCCGGCTACCTGGCCCGTCCGGGCGGTGAACGGGTGGCCGAACGCATCGGCCACCCGGGTCCCGACCCACGTCAGGCCCGGCGATACGGGACAAATGAGGTGGCAGCCCACCTCCGCCGACCCATCCGGGCGGCGCGTCGCGCCCACCACCACGCTGTCATCGAGAAGCTCTGCGTGACCATCAGACGCGCCAGCGCGACCATTGGTGTTCGACATCACGGACAACGCGGCTCGCGATATGCCACAAATCACAGTAGAACAACACCGATCGTGGTCGGCCTTCCGGACCTTTATCTCGCGACACATCTCCATTCAGCGCAACGCAAGGACGATCAGGAGGCTGGTGGCCGTCAGCCCGATTCCGGTCCATCCCAGGCCGATGCCCACCGTGGCGAGCCGCTCGCCCCGCTGGTTGTGACGACGGATCTGGGTCCGGGCCCGCTGGCCGAGGACGACCGCGGCGACGCTGCCCACCCCGAACAGCCAGCCCAGCCCCAGCACCACCGACAGCAGGGCCCGGCCGTTGAGTCCCTGCACGACCGGGGTGGTCGTCGGGAACCCCCGCGGCAGCGGCCCGGAGATCGGCCGCGATGCCGTCGGCCTGATCTCCCCCGCGGGCGGGACGCGCGCGGGGGCCGGCGCCCGGGTCGGTGCGCGGACCGGCAGCCGGGCCGACGATCCCGATGCCGTCACCGGCCGGTTCGACGGCTCCGCGGGCACCGGCGGCGTGGACCCGGCGGGCTGGGCTCCCGGGACCGCCGGACGAGCCCAGGTGCCGATCTCCGCCGGGCGCGGCGGATGTGACCGCGGTGTCGGGTCGCCCGGGCGGATGGTCTCCTCGGCCGCATCCGCTGGCCGGGCCGGGCCGGGCTGGCGCATCGGTGGGCGCCGTTCGCGTTCCTCCAGCCAGTCGTCCTCGACCGGGGTGACGTCCGGACGCGCCGTGGGCTGGGCGCGTACCGGAGCCCGCGGGTCCGGATCGTCCTCGTCATAGGTCCAGGTCGAGATCACCGAAGGCGCGTTCGAGGGCTCGGCACCCTGGCCACCCACCGGCGGACCACCAGATCCCGAACCCGGCACGCGGGGTCGGCGACGCGTACCGGCGGCGTCAGCCGGCGACGGCAGCGGCCGGGGCGGTGGCGCGGGCGTCGGCGGCAGCGGCTTCAGACGCGAGCTGTGCAGCGGCGGGGGCGACGGGATCGCCGACCGCGACGGCACCGTGGGCCGAAACGCCGAGGCGGGCGGTGGCGCGCCGAGGGGCCAGAGCCCCGTCACCGGAACCGGCCGCGGTACCCGTGGCGACCAGCCGTAGGCCGGCCGCTCCGTCTGCCCGGCATCTCCCGCTGGAGTCGCCCCGGCACCCGTGGCCGGGGCCGACCCCGAACCTGCGGCCGGACCAGCGCCGATGGCCGGACCAGCCGCGTCCGGCAGGACGGTGACGCTGTCGCCGGGGACGTGGCCGGTCCCGGTCCAGGTACGTTCGAGGACGTCGCTGGCCACGGCGTCGGCCTCCGTGACCCCCTCCACCGAGGTGCGTCCGACCAGCGCGGCCAGCAGAGCGGACGCGGTCGGGCGGCGCGCGGGGTCCTTCGACAGTGAGCGGGCCACGACGCTGTGCAGGTAGGCCGGCAGCGCGTCGAGATCCGGGGCGTCCCGCTGGACCCGCAGCGCGAGCTGGTCGGGCGACTCGGCATGGAAGGGATGGCGCCCCGTCGCCGCGTAGGTCACGCAGTTCGCCCAGGCGAAGATGTCCGCCGCCGAGCCGGAGGTCTCTCCCCGCATCTGTTCGGGTGACATCCACGCCAGCGTCCCGATCACATGACCGGTGCGGGTCAGCGTGCTGCTGTCGGTCAGGTGGGCGACGCCGAAGTCGATCACCTTCGGGCCGTCCCAGGCCAGCAGGATGTTCGACGGTTTCAGATCACGATGGACGACACCCGCCGAGTGGATGGCGACCAGCGCGTCGGCGAGGCCGACGGCGAGCCCACGCACGAGGTGGTTCTCGAGCCGGCCACGGGCCCGCACGGCCTGCGCCAGGCTGATGCCCTCGACGTACTCGGTGACCATCCACGGTGCCAGCGCGTCGGTGTCGGCGTCCAGGACGGCGGCCACCGCGTTGCCCCGGACCCGAAGGGCCGCGTGCACCTCCCGTTCGAACCGGCTGCGGAACTCGACGTCCTCAGCCAGATCCTCGGACGCCACCTTGACCGCCACCGCCCGCTGATCAGGCGTGAAGCCGAGGTAGACGGTTCCCATCCCGCCCGCCCCGATCCGGTTCTGCAGCCGGTACGGGCCGATCTGGCGAGGGTCCTCCTCAAGCAGCGGTGTGAGCATCGCTCTCCTCACTGCACCGGGGTCGCGACTGTGGTGCGAATGCCCGCCCGCGCAGGGGACTGTGCGCCACAGCGTACGTGCATCGCCGGCACGGGACGTTCCGTCCAGTACGTCACATTTGCCCCCTTCCATCCGTCATCACGGATCGTTCGAGCATCACCCGCCACACCACTCGCCGACCCCTCCTCGCGGCGTGTCATGGAACACCGCGGCCCGCGCACAGGTCACCACGGCGGTCCGCACCCGCAAGATGCGGACATGGACAGCACAAGCCACGCCCGCGTGCGCGCTCCTGCCCAGTGGCGATCGGCCCTGCTCGCGGGTATCGCCCTGCGCCCCATCGGCATCGGGTCACCCAACCGCCTGGGCTGGCCGGACTACGACGGACGGCCGGCGCTTAGGTGGGGAACCGGCCCGATAGCGGGGGTCGAGGCGGTCGCGGCGGTGTGGGACTTCACCGTGCACGGCGGAAGCTTCGGCGAGGCGGACGCGGCCGGCTTCGCCGCGGCGGCGGCCCACGCGGCGACCATCCGCCGTCCGCTGGTGTCGTTCCTGCGCAGCGGTGGTACCCGCCTCCAGGAGGGGGTCGCGGGGCTCGTCGGCCTGCCCCGGGTGGCGTTGGCGCTCGCCGCGCTGGACGAGGCCGGCATCGGGCACGTCGCCGTGGCGGACCAGCCCACGACCGGCGGGGTCTGGGTCACCATCGGCTCCCGCAGCGACCTGCGCTGCGCGGTCACCGGTGCCACCGTCGGTTTCTCCGGCCCGCGGGTGGTCGCGGCGATGACCGGCACCCCGCCGCCCGCCGACAGCCATACGGCCACCTCCGCGGCGGCTGCCGGCCTGGTGGACGCGGAACTCGACCCCGAGGCCGTCGCCGACTGGCTGCACCGCGCCCTGACCGCCCTGACCCCGACGACCCCCACGACCCCCCTCGAACCGACCCCCCTCGAACCGACACCGACATCGACACCGACCCGACCCACACCGATACCGGTGCCAGCGCCGCCACCCCCACCCGTGGGCGGGGCGCGCACCGTGGAGGTGGCCCGAACCGGCTGGGAGCAGGTGCGTCGGACCAGGGCCGCGGCCCGCCCGTCCGGCACCGAACTGCTGCACGCGCTGCTGCCGGACGGCGTCGACCTCGCCGGCGCCGACCCCTGCGTCGCCGCCCGCATCGGCCGGCTTCCCGCCGTCCGGGCGGACCAGCAGCCACATCCGCGGGTCGCGGCCGAGGCGGCACTCGCGGTGGTCGTGGCGTTGGGCGCGGCCCGCGGCACCGCACCGGGACCAGACGGTTACCGTCTGCTGTCGCGTGCGGCCCGGTTGGCAGGCAAGCTCGGGGGCGCTCTGATCACACTGGTCGACACCCCGGGGGCGGCGTCGGGCCCCGCCGCCGAGAGCGCCGGCATCGCCGCGGCGATCGGGGACGCGATGGCGGCGGTGCTGGCCTGCCCGTCGCCGACCGTGGCGATCGTGCACGGTGAGGGTGGCTCCGGCGGGGCGCTCGCCGCGGCCGTCACCGACGTGCTCCTGATGACACCGCAGAGCTATTTCACCGCGCTTTCGCCCGAAGGTGCCGCGGTGACGCTACGACTTCCCGCCGAGCAGGCGGCGAACGCCGCCGGGCTGCGCCCCACCGATCTGCACCGGCTCGGCTTCGCCGACGACCTGCTCCCGGGCACCGACGCCGCCACGATCACGCGCGCCGCGATCACGTGGTGCGCCCGGTTGGGCACACAGGATCCGGACGTGCGCCGCCGGCTCCGACGGGCCCGCTGGTCGACAGAACTACGTAACAGTCTGTAATCTTTCTGCGTTTCCCGGAACAGGTCGGACGCCCCGGACGAAGCCGGGCGCACACCGAGCCCGCCGCGCCCGCCCGGCGGCGGGCCACCCGGGCCGCGTCGAGGACGGTGACCCCGGTACCGACGCGGGCGCGAAACAGGGAGAGTGATCAGAGATAGCCGCCACATCCCCGGTGACCGTGGCCGAATCCGACCCCGGCTGGTCGCCGTCCCCTCAACGCGACCGCTCACGGACGATCACCGCCGGCCTGCTCGCGACCCCGGCGAACGCCCGCGGCCTCGCCGTCGAGACCGCCTGCCTCGCCACCCATCTGGCGTTGTACCCGGCGGGCGCGCTGCGCCGACTCACCCAGCGCGACGAGGGCTACTCCCTCGGCGGGCTGGCACCGCTCCAGCGCGGCCTGCTGGTGCGCTCCCCCGACACGGCCACCACTCCGGTGCTGCTCGTCCATGGCCTGGTCGACAACCGGTCGGTGTTCGCCCGGCTGCACCGCCATCTGCGCCGCCGTGGCTTTCGCCGGGTGGTACCGGTGCAGCTGCCGCTACTCACCACCAGCGTGCAGGACGGCGCGCGGGTGCTGGCCGAGGCGGTCACCCGGATCGCCGGGCCCGATGGCCAGGTCACGATCATCGCCCACTCGCTGGGTGGGCTGATCGCGCGGTACTACGTCCAGCGGATGGGCGGCGACCGGCAGGTCGGCACGCTGATCACACTCGCCAGTCCGCACGGCGGCACCCGGCTGGCCGAACTGGTACCGCGGGCGCTGCCGTACCCGCTGCTGCGTCAGCTACGGCCGGATTCGCCGCTGATCGCGGAACTCGGCGAACCGGCGCCGGACTGCCACACCCGGATCTTCGCCGTCGCCGCCGCGCTCGACACGGTGGTCCGTCCGGGCAGCGCCGTCGTCGATCATCCTGACCTGGACGCGGTCAACCTCGTCGTGCCCGGCCTCGGACACCACTCGCTGGCCTTCAGCGGCACCGTGGCCCACCAGGTCACGGCCTGGCTCACCGGGGCGCCACGCAGAACCCCACCGACACAGCCTGAGCCGGCCCACAGCCTGAGCCGGCCCACGGACCGAACCTGACCCCGGGGTCGTGGCCCGCACCCCGGGGTCATGCGCTGGGCCCCTGGGTCAGAGTTTCACGACGGGTGCGTAACGCAGCAGCAGTCTCTTCGTGCCGGCCTCGGCACCGAAGTCGATCGTGGCCTCGGTCGAGTCACCCATCCCCCGCATGGTGACCACGACGCCGAGCCCGAAGCTGTCGTGCGTCACCCGGTCGCCCTCGCGCAGTTCGACCATCGGCCGCACCGCCGGCTTGGCCCGCCCAGCGAACGGGGAGTTCGGCAGCGGACGGCGATTGGCCCCGGAGCCGCCACCGCTGCTGGCACCGACAGCCGATCCGCCGACGAAGCCACCACCGAAGGTGCCCGTGGTCGAACCCGTGCTCGAACCCCAGGTGCGGGCGGGGGGCGGCGGCGCAACCTCGGCCAGGCGACGCCAGTCGACGAGCGCCTCCGGCACCTCACCGAGGAAGCGGGACGGCGGGTTGTGGGCCGGCTGGCCCCAGGCGCTGCGCATCACCGAGCGGGTGAGGTAGAGCCGGGCCCGGGCCCGGGTGACCCCGACGTAGGCGAGGCGACGCTCCTCCTCCATCTGGGTCGGGTCACCCAGGGTGCGCTGATGCGGGAAGACCCCGTCCTCAAGTCCGGTGAGGAAGACGACGGGAAACTCGAGCCCCTTGGCGCTGTGCAGGGTCATCAGGGTGACGACCCCGTCGGAGCCGTCGTCGGTGGGAATCTGGTCGGCGTCGGCGACCAGCGAGACCTGCTCGAGGAAGGTGGCGAGAGAGCCCTCGGGGTTGCGCTCCACGAACTCCTGTACGACGCCGACGAACTCCTGGAGGTTCTCCACCCGTCCCTGCGACTCGACGGTGTCCTCGGCGAGCAGTTCCGCGAGGTAGCCGGTGCGTTCCAGCACCGCCTCGACCACCGCCACCGGCCCGTCCGCCTCAAGCGCCCGCAGGTCGGCGAGCAGGGCGGTGAACTCACGCACCGACTTCGTCGAGCGGGCCGCCATGCTCGGGATCTCGCCCACCCGTTCCAGGGCCGCCGCGAAACCGATCCGCTCCGCCTCGGCGAAGCCCGCGAGCGCCGTCTCGGCCCGGTCCCCGATGCCACGGCGTGGCACGTTCAGGATGCGCCGCAGGTTCACCGTGTCGGTCGGGTTCGCCAGCACCCGAAGGTAGGCGAGCAGATCCCGGACCTCGCGGCGCTCGTAGAAACGTACCCCGCCAACGACCCGGTAGGGCAGCCCGACCCGGACGAAGATCTCCTCGAACACCCGGCTCTGCGCGTTCGTCCGGTAGAAGACCGCCACATCCGCCGGCCGGGCGAGCCCGGCATCGGTAAGGCGGTCGACCTCCTCGGCGACAAAAGCCGCCTCGTCATGCTCGTTGTCGGCGACGAAACCGACAATCTTTTCGCCGTCGCCCGCATCGGACCACAGTCGCTTGTCCTTGCGCTGGTTGTTACGGGCGATCACCGCATTCGCCGCGGACAGAATGGTCTGGGTCGACCGGTAGTTCTGCTCCAGCAGGATCACCGCGGCTGCCGGGAAATCCTCCTCGAACTCCACGATGTTGCGGATGTTCGCGCCCCGGAACGCATAGATCGACTGGTCGGCGTCCCCGACCACGCACAGCTCGCCCGGCGGCACCGCACCGGAAGGCCAGGTGACCGTGTCGAGGGCGGACGACGTGCCGGCCGGGTCGTCGGCACCCGCGTCGGCCACCACGGCGCCGGTGTCAGCGGCGGCCGAGTCCGCGTCGTGGGCCGGCTGGCCGACGAGCTCGCGGATCAGCACGTACTGCGCGTGGTTGGTGTCCTGGTACTCGTCCACCAGGATGTGTCGGAAGCGGCGGCGATAGTGCTCGGCGACGTCGGGGAACGCCTGCAGCAGGTTCACCGTCATCATGATCAGGTCGTCGAAGTCGAGCGCGTTGGCCTGCACGAGACGCTGCTGATAGGCGGCATACACCTCGGCGACGGTGCGCTCGAGGTGACTCGAGGCCCGGTCGCGGGCCCGCTCCCAGTCGACCAGCTCGTTCTTCAGGTTGCTGATCTGCGCGGCGAGGCCCCGGGCGGGATGCCGCTTGGGGTCCAGGTCGAGATCCCGGGTGACGAGGGCGATCAGGCGCTGGGCGTCGGCGGCGTCGTAGATGGAGAACGACGAGGCGAACCCGAGCCGCTTCGCCTCCGAACGCAGGATGCGCACGCAGGCCGAGTGGAACGTGCTGACCCACATCGCCCGGGCCCGCGGGCCGACGAGCGCGCCGACCCGCTCGCGCATCTCGGCGGCGGCCTTGTTCGTGAAGGTGATCGCGAGGATCTCCCCCGGCCGCACATCGCGCGCCGCCAGCAGATAGGCGATGCGATGGGCGAGTACCCGCGTCTTGCCCGACCCCGCACCCGCGACCACCAGCAGCGGCGCGCCGATGTGCACCACCGCGGCACGCTGCTGGGGATTGAGCCCGTCGAGCAGGCCCTCCGCGTCGAGCCGGGGCGCGGCATCAGGACCGCCGAAACCGCCGGAACCGTCTCCTGCCACGGGGGCCAGGACGGCCGGACCGAACAAGTCGTAGGGCACGCCACCGACGGCGCCGGAGGACTCACCGAACAGTGCGCTCATACAACCTCGATCATACGTTCGACATCGAACCAGTCGGCGGGCGAACCGACCCCTGTGGCCACCCTATGGGCACCGCGATCCGGCCATACCCGGTGGGCTGGCCACACCCGTGGTCCTGACCGGATCGCTGGACACCGGATCGCTCGGCACGAGGTCGCCGGACACCAGGTCACCGGGCACCAGGTCACCCTCGACCGGGTCTGCCGAAGGCACCTGCGCCGACCCGGCCAGGGCCCGCACCCGGGCATCCACGGCCGGGTCGATGTTGCCACCGGACAGGACGGCCACCGTCGATCCCCGGGCCAGCCCGCCGTGGCGCAGCAGGGCCGCGAGCGGCGCCGCCCCCGCGGGCTCGACCACCAGGCCGGACCGGCGCAGCCACACCATCGCCGACCAGAAGGCCGCTTCGTCGACGGTGACCACGTCGTCCACCAGTGATCGGGCCAGCGCCAGGGTCAGGCGTCCCGGCTCGCGTACCGCCATGCCATCGGCGATCGTGCGCCGCCCCATGGCCGACGCCGGCGAACGCGGCAGGGTCGGTCGCCGGCAGGACCGTCCCAGCACCGGCACGTCCAGCACCGGCACGTCCACGGCTGGACCGTCCACCGTGGACGTGGGCTGGCGCAGGGCCGCGGCGAAGGCGGGCGACAGCACCGACTGGACGCCGATGACCCGCACCTCGGGCCGGCGCGCCCGCAGGGCCACCGCGATCCCGCTGAGGAGCCCGCCACCGCCCACCCCGACCACGACCGTGCGCAGGTCCGGCACCTGGTCGAGCAGTTCCAGACCGATCGTGCCCTGCCCGGCGATCACCGCGGGATCGTCGAAGGGATGCACCAGCAGCCGGCCGCCCGCGGCGGCGAACTCCGCGGCGGCGGCCAGGGCGGCCTCCACCCCACCGGGTACCTGTTCGACCCGGGCGCCGAGGCCTCTCGTCCGGGCGATCTTGACCGGGTTGGCACCGGCCGGCACGAAGATCGTCGCGGGGACACCGAAGGCCGCCGCCGCGTACGCCACGCCCTGGGCGTGGTTGCCGGCGCTGGCCGCGACGACCCCGCGAGCGCGCTCGTCCGGATCGGCGCACGCCACCCGGTGGTAGGCACCGCGCAGCTTGAACGAACCGGTGTGCTGCTCGTGCTCGCACTTGAGCCAGACCGGCATGCCGAGCCCGGCGTCCAGACCACCGGCACGCACCACCCGGGTCCGCCGCACGACGCCGCTCAGGACCCGCGCCGCGGACTCGATCGCGGGCAGGGACACCCCCGCGGGCAGATCACGCCGGGCGGACGCGGTGGACGTCGGGGTGGATGCCGGTTCGTCGTCGGTGGCGGGTGCGGTCATGGCGGCCTCTCCAATGGCGATGCGACCACCTCACCGTGGCCGCGGCAACAAAAAACCCCTCCGCCGCAACGACGGAAGGGCAGGGCGCGCGAGCCCGGGATGCGGGTGCGCGCCTACGTAATGGCCATCTGGTGCAGGGTCACACCTCAAGGGTGCCCGCCGGGGGCCGGGACGTCAAACGCGGCCCCGACCCCGGCGGACGGCCGACTCACTCCCACTCGATGGTCCCTGGCGGCTTCGACGTGATGTCGTAGACCACCCGGTTGACCTGGGGAACCTCGTTGACGATCCGGTTGGAGATCCGCTCGAGCAGGTTGTACGGCAACCGGGCCCAGTCTGCGGTCATGGCGTCCTCGCTGGTCACGGCGCGCAGGACGATCGGATGGCCGTAGGTGCGCTCGTCGCCCTGCACTCCGACGGAGCGCACATCGGCGAGCAGGACCGCGAAGACCTGCCAGATCTCCCGGTCGAGCCCGGCGCGGCGGATCTCGTCGCGGACCACCGCGTCGGCGGCGCGCACGACGTCGAGGCGCTCGGGGGTGACCTCGCCGATGATGCGCACGGCGAGCCCGGGCCCGGGGAACGGCTGACGCCAGACGATCTCCTCGGGCAGGCCGAGTTCCTCACCCAGGCGGCGCACCTCGTCCTTGAACAGCGAACGCAGCGGCTCGATCAGGCCGAACTGCAGATCGTCCGGCAGGCCGCCGACGTTGTGATGGGACTTGATCTTGGCCGCGGTGGCGGAACCGGACTCGATCACGTCGGGGTACAGCGTGCCCTGCACCAGATGGTCGATCGTCGCGCCCTCGGCCTCGGCGCGGGCCTCGAGTTCGCGGGCCGCCTCCTCGAAGACCCGGATGAACTCCCGCCCGATGATCTTCCGCTTCTGCTCGGGTTCGCTGACCCCGGCGAGCGCGCCGGCGAACCGGTCGGCCGCCTTCACGTGGACGAGTTCGACACCGGTGGAGGCGACGAACTCCCGCTCGACCTGCTCGGCCTCGCCCTCACGCAACAGACCGTGGTCGACGAACACACAGGTCAGCGCGTCGCCGACCGCCCGGTGGACGAGGGCCGCGGCCACCGCCGAGTCGACACCGCCGGAGAGCCCGCAGATCAGCCGGCCGCTGCCCACCTGCGCGCGCACCGCGGCGACCGCCTCGTCGACGATGTTGACCATCGTCCAGGTCGGTCGGCACCCGGCGCCGGCCAGCAGGAAGTGCCGCAGCACGTCCAGGCCACGCTCGCTGTGCAGCACCTCCGGGTGGAACTGCACCCCGTACAGCCGCCGCTGACGGTCCTCGAACGCGGCCACCGGCGTCGACGGGGTGGACGCGGTCACCAGGAAGCCCGGCGGGGCCTGGGAGACCGAGTCACCGTGGGACATCCACACCTGCTGGTCGGTCGGCAGCCCGTCGAACAGGACGCCGGGCTCGGACACCCGCAGCCGGGTCGCTCCGTACTCGGCCGTTCCGGTCCGGTCCACCACCCCGTCCAGCGCCTGGGCCATCACCTGGTGGCCGTAACAGATACCGAGGATCGGCAGACCGGTCTCGAACAACGCGGGATCAACCCGGGGTGCGCCGGGTGAGTACACCGAGCGCGGCCCACCAGAAAGGATGAGTGCGGACGGTCTGCGCGCAAGAAGATCCTCGACCGGCAGATCCCAGGGCACGATCTCGGAGTACACGTGGCACTCCCGCACCCGTCGGGCGATCAGCTGCGCGTACTGCGCGCCGAAGTCAAGAACCAGGACGGTGTCGTTGCCCGTGTGCCCGGCGCCGGCCCGCACAGGTGCCGCCCCGGGGCTGGCCGACCGGCTCGCCACCGCGTGGTCATCCTGCGATCTCACACCGTGGCCGGGGTCGCCGGGTCGTATCTCGCTCACCGCGCCAGCCTACGGATCCGCGCCCACCTTCGGGTGGGGCGAGGGCGCGTGCACCGGTGGACGGACCTCCCGCGGCCGGCCCGGGACCGCTGGGGCCCCGTCGGCGGAGCCCCGAGGCGCACCCCGTCGGCGCACCAACCCGCCCGGGGGTGCAATACCCCAAAGGTGCAATCCTGGGCGGGCAAGCCCGAACATCGGAAGAGTCAGTGTCGTAGATGCCTGAGATGCCGGATTTCGCGCGTACCCCCGCTCTGTCCCGTACAAGCCACGCCGCCCGATGGCGTACGTTGTTGCGTCGCGTGCCGGGTTACCCGGACGGTCACGGCGCGCACTCCGGTTACAACGGACACCTGGCCACGAACGGGCTTACGGTAGGCACCTTTCGGATGCCGACTTCGTACCGCTATGGTGCTTGACAAGGGACATCCGGGCCCGATACCGAGCCCTCCGGCACGATGTGTTCCGGGGGCCGGCGGAGAGGTTGCGAAGGTACGTGCGCAGACAACCGATGGCCAGTAGCACGGGCATCGCCGCAGACTCGGAGCCGACCTCGGCCCAGGGTTTGCCCGTGGACAACGAGGACGGCGCTGCTACGCAGCGTGACGATCATCCGTCGGCGCCCAGAGGACCGGGGGGGTCGGGCCTGAGCCGGCTTCGCCATGCGGTCGCCACCCCCACCAACTGGCGAGTCCGCACCAAACTGATCGCGATCCTGATCGTTCCGGTCGTCGCGATTCTGGCCTACTCCTCGATCGCGGCCGGCTCCGTGCTGACCAACACCCGCGACGTCAACCGGGTCTCCGACCTCACCCGGATCAGCAAGTCCGCGGTCACCCTCGTCCAGACGTTGCAGCTGGAGCGGACGTACAGCACCGGCTTCGTCGCCAGCGGCCCGATCGGATCCCGCAACGCGGACCCCATCCCGGCTCGCCAGTCAGCGGTCAACGATGCCTATCGGGCATACACCGCGGTGGCGGACAAGCGGCACGACTCGTTCGGTTCCTCAGTCCGTTCCGCACTCGACGACGTGCGTGACCGGATGAGCACGCTGCCCGCCAAACGGCAGGCCATCCAGCGGCTCGTCGACGCCCGCGCGGTCAGCACGGCGTTCGCTCCCATCATCGACTCGCTGCTCGAGCTGGTTCGACTCATCCCGCAGGGAAATGACGACCAGCAGCTGGACGACGCCGTCAGCGCGGCGTTCTACCAGCTCTCGGCGACCGAACTCCTCGCCGAACAACAGGCGCTCATCCTGCGTCTGATCGAGGGCCGGGGCACACCCTTCCTCGAGTCCGACTTCCGCGAGTTCCTGTCCGCCGAGACCCAGCGCGGTCGTGACCAGTCCGTGATCGAGGACCTGCAGAACCCCGCGCTGCTCGCTCTCTACCGGCCGACGGTCGACGCGGACTTCAGCGGCGACATCAAGAACACCGACAACATCATCGAGAAGATCCTCAACGCCTCGATCGGCCAGCGGCTCGACATCTCCACGGAAATCTGGAACCGCTCCACGAAAGAGACCATCGACATCGGGATCGATGCGACCGGCAAGATGCTCGACGTCGCCGACGAGCGGGTCGACGCGCTGCGCAGCGACATCCAGCGCCGGGCCCTGCTGTCCGGCCTGCTGGTCGTGCTCATCCTGGCCAGCGCCCTGCTGGCCGCGCTGGTCGTGGCCCGTTCGCTGGTGCGCCCGCTGCTGGCACTGCGCACCGCGGCGCTGGACGTCGCCGACCGCCGACTGCCCGAGGCCGTCCGCCGACTGCGGGACTCCACCGACCAGCACTTCGACGACGCGATCGAACCCGTCGGTATCACCACCGACGAGGAGGTCGGTGACGTCGCCCGGGCCTTCGACGAGGTCCACCGCGAGGCGGTCCGGCTGGCCTCCGAACAGGCGTCGCTGCGAAACAACGTGAACGCCATGTTCGTGAACCTGTCCCGGCGAAGCCAGGGTCTGGTGGAACGCCAGCTTCGCCTGATCGACGATCTGGAAAACCGCGAACAGGACCCCGACCAGCTGTCGAACCTGTTCAAACTCGACCACCTCGCCACCCGAATGCGGCGGAACAACGAGAGCCTGTTGGTTCTCGCCGGAACCGACACCGCACGACGCTGGACCCATCCCGTCCCACTCAACGAGGTGGTCCTGGCGGCCATTTCCGAGGTGGAGCAGTACACCCGGGTCAAGCAGACCACCGCCGCCCCGGTGTCCATCGCCGGAAACGGTGTCAGCGACGTCGTCCACCTGGTCGCGGAGCTGCTGGAGAACGCCACGTCCTATTCGCCCCCGGTGACCGACGTGCGGGTGACGAGTCATTCACTCGGCCCCGGCGCCGGCGCGATGATCGAGATCGAGGACCAGGGCATCGGCATGCCCGCCAAGGAGCTCGAGCGGGTCAACGAGCGGCTGGCGAACCCGCCGGTCGTGGACGTGTCCGTCTCCCGCACCATGGGTCTGTTCGCCGTCGGACGGCTGGCCAGCCGGCACGGCATCCGCGTGCAGCTGCGTGAGTCCTCCTCCGGCGGGATCACCGCGGTCGTGCGACTGCCCGCCCGCCTGGTCACCGGCGACAGCGCCGGCGGCGCCGGCCGCGTGCCGGCCATCAACCGGCCAACCGCCACCGCGTCCCCCGCCCTGCCCGCCGCCGACAGCGCCGCGCGCCCGGCCATCGGTGCCGAGCCGGCCGGGCGCGCCGGACCCACTCCCGCGCTGCCGGCCGCGGCCGGCGGTTCCGCCAACGGCTCCAGCAACGGGCACCACACCCCGGTCGGCAGCACCCCCGCCGCGCCGGGAAGCCTGTTCGAGGACTCCAGCAGCACGCAGCGGCTCCCCAGCACCGGACCCTTCCCGCTCACCGGGCCGATGGCGACACCGCTGGGCACCGACCGCACCGGCCCGGTCCCCCTGCCCACCCGGCCGGGCCTTGGGCTCGACAAGTTCGGCCCCGACGGGGAGAACCTGCCGGTCCGCGGGCGGTCCACGGACGACCCCCGCAACCGCGCCACCGGCCCGAGCCGTCCCACCGGACCCACCGGACCCACACCGGGCGGTGGCGGTCCGACCGGACCACAGGCCACCCCGCCAGGCGACGACCGCGGGCCCAGCGACCGCGGTGAACCGAGCGGTCGCGGTGAACCGAGCGGTCGGCGCGCACCGGACGGCCTCAACCCCGACACCGAGTCGATCGGACGCCGTGGGCTCCCCCGCCGGGAGCCGGCCACGGGTGAGCCGACCAGCCAGATCTCCTTCCCGGACAGCCGCTGGTCGACCCAGCCCAGGCCGGAGAAGCCGCAGGTCGCACCAAGCGAGCCGGCGCCCCTGCCGGTGCGGGAGCGCCCGGGGGGGATCTCGGTGACGCCGGGGCCCACCGGCCCACGCTCCGCCAAGGGCCCGGCAGCGCCCGGTGGCGAGGCACCCACCGGCCCGCGCGGCCGCGACCGGATCGAGCCGCCCTCCGAATCCCGGACCGGACCCCAGACGGGACTGCAGATCGGACCCCGGTCCGAACCACGGTCCGAACCACCGACCGGTCCGCAGACCGGCCCACGGACCGGCCCGCAGCGCGTCGTCCCCGCGGACGAGCAGCCGGCAGCGCCGGCCACCCCGACCGGACCCACGACCGGCCCGACGAGGCCGGCCACCCCGACACAGCTGGCCTCGTCGGCTCAGGCCGCTCAGGCAGGGCGGCAGGCCGCTCGGTCAGCGCCGGAGCCGGACACCGCGCAAGCGGAGGCGGACGCGGCCGAGACCGATGACGCCGAGACGTCGCCGATCTTCGATTCGGTGTCGGCCTGGTTCCAGCGCCGTACCCCGACGTCGGCCGGGGCGCAGGGCGCCAACGGACGCGGCGCTCCCGCGTCGGCACAGGCCGCCGCAGCGGCGGCACCGGCACCGCCGCTGCGTCCTCGGCTCGAGGCCCAGGAGTCCGGCGCACCGGGTGCTCCTGGGGTGCGGCCAGCCGGACGTCCGGGCATCGGCGGCGCCTTCGGGCACCGCGTGCCGCTGCGTCCGGGCCACGACCCGCTGTCCGGGTCCCGGCCGACACCGGCCGGTGATCCCGTGGTGGAGTCGGCCCCGCCCGTGCCCGCCCGGGCCGCCCAGACCTCTCCGCAGCCCGCGGCGGCCTCGGCGGCCTACCAGGCAGGTGGGCCACCGTCAGGTCCCCAGCCGTTGGGAGCCCAGCCGACGCAGCCAGCAGGCCGGGAGGGCTGGAGCTCTCCCGGCGACGCCGGTTGGCAGGCAGCCGAGGCGTCCCGCCGACCGGTCTCCGGTGGCCTGACGAGCTCGGGCCTACCGGTGCGAGTCCCCATGACCCATCTCGTGCCCGGCAGCGCCGAACCCGCGCCAAGCCGGCGTCCCGCCGAGACCGCGTCCCGGTCCCCCGAAGCTGTCGGTGGCCGGTTGGCCAGCTTCTACCAGGGCGTACGGCAAGGACGTGATGTCGGAGTCGACACCACGAGCAATCCCCGTCGTGACGCGCAGGAGGAACGGTGACACCCGTGAGTTCTGATGCCCAGAACCTCAACTGGCTGATCAACAACTTTGTCGACCGTGTACCCGGGGTTGCCCACACCGTGGTGGTGTCCGCGGACGGCCTGCTGTTGGCCGTCTCGGACGGTTTCCCCCGGGACCGGGCCGACCAGCTCGCCGCGGTCGCCTCGGGACTGGTCAGTCTCACCCAGGGCGCCGCCCGGGTCTTCGAGGCCGGGGCGGTGACGCAGACGGTCGTGGAGATGGAACACGGGTTCCTGTTCATCATGGCGATCAGCGATGGCGCGAGCATGGCGGTGCTCGCCGCGCCGTCCTGCGACATCGGCCTCGTCGGCTACGAGATGGCCCTGCTGGTCAGCCGGGCCCGGGATGTCCTGACCCCGGCTCTGCGCGCCGAGCTACAGGGAACGCTTCCGCGGTGAACGAACGGTCTCACGGGGAGTCAGGGTGAGTATCGATCCCGACAATGCGCCCGGTCCGGTGGTCCGGCCCTATGCGATGACCGGTGGGCGCACACGGTCGCGCTACGAACTCGCCATCGAGGCGCTGGTCATCACGACCCCGCAGGGCGAGGAACGGATCGTCGGCCTCAACCTCGAGCAACAGTCCATCGCCGCCATGTGCCGGCAGGTGCGATCGATCGCGGAGATCGCCGCCGGCCTCCGAGTCCCGCTCGGGGTCGCCCGGGTGCTGGTCGGCGACATGGCGGACGAACGCATCGTCCGCGTCTACCAGCAGCCTGACCGCGACGAGGCACCGGATCTCGCGCTGCTCGAAAGGGTTCTCAGTGGCCTTCGAAAGCTCTGACAACAGGAGGGTGAACTCCTCCGTCGCCACGACCTCGGTGAAGATCGTGGTCGCGGGCGGCTTCGGCGCCGGGAAGACCACGTTCGTGGGCTCGGTGTCGGAGATTGTTCCGCTGCGCACCGAGGCCGTGATGACCGAGGCCGGTGCGCACGTCGACGACCTGACCCACCTGTCGGACAAGACCACGACCACGGTCGCGATGGACTTCGGCCGTGTCTCCCTCGACGAGGACCTGATCCTCTACCTGTTCGGGACGCCCGGGCAGTACCGCTTCTGGTTCATGTGGGACGACATCGTGCGCGGCGCGATCGGCGCGATCGTGCTCGCCGACACCCGCCGACTGGCCGACTGCTTCGCCGCCGTCGACTACTTCGAGCAGCGCCAGCTGCCGTTCGTCATCGGCGTCAACTGCTTCGACGGCATTCTGCGGCACTCCATCGAGGACGTCCGCGAGGCGTTGCAGATCAACCCGAACGTTCCGATCATCACCTGCGATGCCCGCAACCGGGACTCGACCAAGAGCGCGCTGATCGCGGTGGTGGAACACACGATGTCCAGGGCCGCCGCCCGGGCCTGACGGGGGCCACCCGGCCGGGGAGCCGAAGCTCGCCCCGGCCGGGTCCCCGGCGGGCCCGGCCGGACTTCACACCGGTGTCGCGGGCCGGGTCCGATCAGGCGGTGCCGGACGGTAGCTGGCGCAGCTGGCCGTCGGTGGGGATGCGGCTGTTGCCGCTGTTGTTCACGATCTGCAGTTTCAGGTCGTTGTCGGCCTGTGCCCACTGGCCACCGACGGCGGCGACCTGCGCGACGTTCTTGGGCACGTTCGGCTGGGACCCGAAGGCCACCGGACCGACGATCGTCTGGGCGTCCACCTCACGGATCGCCGCGACGATGGCCTCCCGCTCCAGCGACTCGGCGCCGCCCAGTGCCTTGACCGCCACCTCGAACAGCGCGTTGACGAAGCCGAGCACCGGCGTCCAGACCCGGCCCGTGCTGCCGATGAAGTCGGTCGCCAGATCCTTGGCGGCCCGGTTGTCCAGTGAGCTGCGGTAGGGATGGGACGGCGACCAGCCGATCTCGGTGGTGAGCCCGTCGCCGTTGGACCCGAAGGTCCGCACGTCCTCCTGGAAGTCGAGGGCCTTCGAGAAGGTCATCGCCTTGGGGGTGAAGGTACCGTTGCGGATCGTGCGCTGGAAGGCGTCGAAGTCCGCGGTCGGCATGACACCGACGACCGCCTCGACTCCCGCGGAGTCGAACGCCGACGCGTACGCCCCGAAGTCCGTCGTTCCGGTGTCGAAGCCCTCCCGGGGCGAGGTCACCCGAAAGCCGAAGTTCTGGACCGACGGAATGCCGAAGTCCTGGTTGGCGAAGGCACCACCGTCATCGTCGGCGGTGTAGACCAGGCCCACCTTGGTGATTCCCAGCTGCCGCCACATCGCCACATAGGCGGAGACGATGTCCTCCAGGCCGGTGTAAAAGTGGTACGTCCAGTGGAAGGGCATGTCGACATTGCCGCCACGGCCGTTCCACCATGACTGCCACGGCGCGACGCTGGAGATGCACGGCACCTGGTTGATCTCGCACTGGTCGGCGACCGGAATGGCCGTGTCGGAGGTGCCGCCGGCCAGAACCAGATCCACGTGGTCCTTGTAGATCAGGTCGGCGGTGGCGATACCCGCCCGGTGCCGGTCCGACTGGGAGTCACGGACGAGGATCTCCACCGGGTAGGTGCGGCCGCCCACCTTGATGCCGTCGGCGAGCAGCCTGCGCATCCGTGTGACGATGAAGGAGTCGACAGCGCTGTAGGCGTCCAGGGTGCCGGTGCGGGGCAGCACGTAGCCGATGCGCACCTTGCGGGCCGCGCTGGCGCTCGACGATGACCCGCCGCAGGCCGCCAGCAGCCCCGCAGCCGGCGCGGCGACGGCCGCGGTCCCGGCCCAGCGCAGCAGCCGGCGTCGGTCGAGGGACGGGGCGTCGGGCACCCGCGGCGGCCCGGCGGGCATCCCGCCGACCGCGTCCGTCCGCGTCCGCGCGGCCGAGCCGCAATCGCCATTCGTGCCACCGTCTGAGCTGAGCATGGACCGATCCTGCCCCACCCCGGTTTAAACCCGACAACCGGGTCCGGTGCCACTGCGACCGACCTGATCCCCCTAATCGGATGTAAGCGACATACCGCCGGGACTGCCTACCGTCAGCAGGGGATCGAATGTGCTCAGTTCACGCCGCAGAATCGGTGCGGCGCCGAACCGCTCGCCTTGAGATCCAGGGTGCCCTGCGCCTTCCCGCGGATTCCGCCGCCGGGCTTGGCGATGTGGGTGGCGGTCAGATCCTTGAGCGGCCCGCTGGTGAACCTGACATCGCCGATCACGTTGGCGCCGTCGTTGCCCGACACCGCCGTAATCGTGTACTGGCCGGCCTGCCCGGCCCACTGGTAGCCACCGGCCGTCCGTTCGACGACGAGCGTCCCGACCACCTCGCTGGACAGCTTCAGCTCAGGAGCCATCGCCGTCACCAGCCGGCACTGCCACGCCCCGTCAATCATCGCCTTGCCGACCAGCGCGTCGGGATTGGTGGGGATGACCGGGGCGGTACTGCTGTCCGCGGTCGCGGTCGGCGTCGCGCCGTTCTGGTCGCCGCGCAGCACGACATAGCCGCCGACGGCGAGCAGCGAGACGACCAGGGCGACGGCCAACGGTCCGATCCAGCCCTGGCGCAGCCAGGCCAGCCGGTCCTGGGGCGCCAGGTCGTCGTCGAGGTCGTCCGCGGCGGCTCGCACCTGATCGGCCGGTTCGAGCAGCGTGGACGAGGTGGCGTCCCGACCGGCCCGCCGCCTGGGTCCGGTGTGCGCACCGGTGGTGTCGCCGGCCGCCCGAGCGGCGCGATGCCCGCCGGTGCCGGTCAGCGCCCGGCCCGGCCCGCTGGCCCGCCGCCTGCGTTCGCCGGTGTCGGCCCGACCACGTCCACCGGTCCGCTCGGACGCCCCCGTCCGGTCCTCCGGTCGCTCTCCGGCCGGCCCACCACCGGAGGCGACCGGCTGCAGGCTGTTCGTGTCCGTGATCGGGTTCGGGGTGCGGCGGCGATCCGCCGGAACGCTGCGTCCGCTGGGTTTGCGCACCGACCTGGACGGCTGCCAGCCGCTGTCGTCCTCGCCGGGGGCCTCCCCCGCACCTGGCCGGCTCCGCCCGCCGCCACCCGCGCGGCGGGGGACGAGCGAGGTCATCTCGGCCGGCGTCTCGGGTCGACGGCCGGGTCGGGACGGGACTGGTGTGGCACCGGGACGTCCGGAACGTCCCGGGTCGGGCATCGCCGCGGGCCGAGCAGGGCTGCTGACCGGCGCGGACCGTCTCGCGACCGGGGCCGACCCGGTGGCGACCGGCGCCGCCGGCGGG
This sequence comes from Frankia umida, assembly GCF_023242945.1. Taxonomy (NCBI): domain Bacteria; kingdom Bacillati; phylum Actinomycetota; class Actinomycetes; order Frankiales; family Frankiaceae; genus Frankia; species Frankia umida. The sequence continues at coordinate 330,435 of NZ_JALKFT010000002.1, read as the reverse complement.
GCGGGCGCGCCCGGTGCCGAGCCACCGGGCCGGTAGAGCGGCCGGACCGACGTCATCGTCTCCTCGACCCGCCGCGGCGACGAGCCACCACGCTCCGGTGACACCCGCGCGCCACCAGCGTCGGCTCCACCCCTGCCCGACATCCGCCAGCCCGAGCCGGCAGCGGCAGCCGGGCTTCCCTGACCGCCGGGACTGCCCTGCCCGCCGGGACTGCCCTGCCCGCCGGGACCTGCCTGACCGCCAGCAAGGACGTGCCCACCCGGACTCACCTGGCCACCCGGACTCACCTGGCCGCCGGGGCTCAGGGCGGAGGCACCTGGGCCGAGCGTGCTTCCCCCGGGCCGTGCGGGCAGCCCGGGTAGCGGCCCGGACAGCGGATCCATCCGGTCCGAGGCAGGCGCGGGCGCGCCGGACGGCGGCAGCGGACGCACGAAGCTGCCCGTGTCGGCGAGCGGATTACGCCAGCCGGAGTCATCGGGACCAGGCTGACGGGCCCGGCCGCGCGGCGCCATCGAGGGCTCTCCAGGTGCGGCCGGTGCGCCAAGCCCCAGGGGATCGGCGGCGCGCCAGGCCCCGGCGCCGCTCCCGCGGGACACCTCGGGTGCCGAGTACTCGGGTGCCGAGTAGCTGTCCGGACCGAAGCCTCGGGGCGGTGTGGACGGATAGGCCGGCGGCGGCTCGTCCAGCGCACCGCCTGCTGCCCGGGCCGCGGCATCGCCGTTGGGAAGCGGGCGCAGCCGCGGGGCGCTGTGGCCGTTCCACGGATCGGCGCGGCGCCGGATGGCCGCGCCCTCGCGACCGCCACTCGGGTGCGGTGCCTGCTGGGACGCCCCCGACGCACCCGCGCGCGCCGAGGCGGGCGCCTGCACGGGTGCCGCCGTGGCCACCGGCGGGGAGGCGGAAACCTGCCGGGACGCCGGGAGCTGTCCGCCGGGTCCGCCGCGGCCGGTCGCCGGCACCGGACGGGCCGAGATCGGGAAACCGCCGGTGAACGGGTCGGAGTACGCGGAATCGGAACCGGACCTCGCGACCGGCGGCGGTGGCGCGGGCAACGAGTACCGCGGCCGTTGCCCCGGGTCCGCCTCGACCGCACGGGCCGTGGCCGGACCCGACGTGTCGTCCAACCGGGTGCTCTCCGCACGGATGCTCTCCGGGCGGATGCTCTCCGGGCGGATGCTCTCCGGGCGGTGGTCGAAGCCGTTCTCCCCGTGGCCGCTCGGCGCACCCACCCGGGTGGCGGGGTCTGGCCCGGTCGGCGAGACGGACGGCAGATAGGACACCGCCGGGACGGACCTGGGTGGGTCAGCGGTGGGCGGTGCGACCGAGATTCCCGACGCGGAGGCGGCGGTCGCCCCGTCCCAGGTGCTGGTGACATCGAACGGGTCCGCGTGCCGACGCGCCCCGCCCGACACCGTCCCCGGGGGAACCGGGCCAGCGGAAACCGGGCCAGCGGAAACCGGGCCAGCGGAGACGGCGCCGGCGGACCTCGGACCGGCGGCGGGCTCGACGGGAGGCGTCGGGGGCGAGGGCCACAGCGCCGGCTCCCAGTGGGACGCCGCGGGCGCCGGTTCGGGCTCGCCGACCCTCTCGACCGCGAAGAAGTCGTCGCCACGACGGACCGGGGCGGGCCGGTTGAGGTCGGCGTCAGACGTCGTCACCGGACGATCACCCGCCACGCCGCGCCGGGCGATCCGGCGGCCCTGAGGCCGCGGTCACGCGCGAAAGCCGCGGTGCGCTGTGAGACGGTGCGATACATGATCATCGGGCGGCATCTCCTGCCCCCCAGGTCAGCAAGAAGATCGAAAAAAGCGTGCCGGTGCCTCGTCAGGAACCGGTTGGTGCGGCAAAAAATTGTGCCAACGATGTTGTCGAACGATTTTACACGGGAGTCTGTCATCGCTTGTCTCGGCAGGCGGCATAGATCTCCCGCACGATCCGCTGCGACGACTCGGACTGCACGCTCGCGCTGAATCGCCGGTACTCCTCCTGGGTGTACGTGGCCTCCAGCTTGTCCAGCGTGCAGGTGCAGTAGCTCTCGTTTCCGTTGCTGACGTCCAGGCAGGATCCGAGGTAGGCGTTTCGAACGTCCTTGTCGTACTGGGCGTGCCCGGAGGTCGTGGCGCCCGCGGTCTGCCCGGTGCCCGAGTCGCCGCCACCCAGCGCAAGGTAACCGACGAGGGTGAGACCCAGGCAGACCAGCGCCACGGTGGCGACGATCAGCACGATGGGTCGCTGACGGGCCTGCCGCGTCAACGCGGACAGTCGGCCCCCGATCCCCGCATCCGGGCCGACGGCCCCGGGGCGCGCCGGCGGGGTTCCCCCGGGCACCCGCCCGTCCGCGCGCCCCCGCGACGGCGCCCAGCCGGATCGTCCCTCCTCCTCGTCGCGGCCAGGCGGGAGGTGCGAGTCGTCGTCGAGGTCGTCGTCCCAGTGCGCGACGCCCGCGGCCCGCAGCGGTGTCGCGCCGGTGTGCGTGGCGGCGCCACCGACACGACGGATCTCACCGGTCTGCTCGCTGTCGGCGTTCCAGGGACTGGCCGGCCGGTTACCGGCCCGTCCCACCGGACCGGTCGACCCGATGTCGCCCAGCGGCCCACCGGCCACCCCCAGCCCACCGGTCGAGCCCAGCCCACCGGTCGAGCCCAGCCCACCGGTCGTCCCTGGAGCGCCTGCCACACCCGGAGTGCCCGTCGCGCCCAGACCACCGACCGCACCGGGACCCGCTGACGCCCCCGGCCCACCGGCCGCATCCGTACCCCGGCCCGAGCCCGCTGGCCCACCAGAGGCACCCAGCCCGCCCGGCGCACCCGGCCCGGCGGGCATTCCCAGCCCACCGGTCGTGGCCAGGCCGCCGGCGGCCGCGAGCCCGCCCGGTGCCATCGGCCCGGCGGTCCGGGGCTGCTCGCCCATCCGGGTCTGGTCACCGGGCCGGGGCTGGCCGCCGGTCTGCGGCTGCTCCGTCGTGAGGGCGTGTTCGCCGGTCAGGGACCAACGGCCGAACTGGGTCGCGCTGCCGTAGGCCGGCAGCGCGCCCGTGGCGGTTGCCTCGACCGGGCCCGAACCGGACGCACCGGCACGGGAGGTACCCGTGCCGGAGACCGCCCCCGGGGCGCCGGCTGACCCACCCACGGTCGGAGCGCCGGAGTGGGCCGACGGCGCCGAGGGCGCGCTCGTGCCCGACCAGGACGGCGCCGCGGCGGGGCCGACTGGTGGTGCGGTGGATACCGACTGCCAGGTCTGGGCGGCCTCGTCCCAGACGTAGGCGCCGTCGTCACTGACCCAGCGGCCATGCTCGTCGAGGCGCATCGGTCGTCCTTCGTGCCGGAGACGGACGACCCCAGGGTGCCATGCCCGCACCCCACCGGATTCGACCGGGTGTCAGGGCCGGCCGGCAGTGACCATGATCTCGGCCTTCTGGAACTCCTTGAGGGTGGCGTATCCCGTCGTGGCCATGGCTGCCCGCAGGCCTCCGGCGAGGCTGCCCGCGGTCGCGCCCACGGGGGCGCCGATGCCGTGCACGATCTCCTCCAGGGTCGCCGTACCCGCCACCGGGGACCAGTTCCCGGCGGGCAGGTCGGAGGACAACACGTTCATCGGCCAGACGCCGCCCTGGCCGGGCGCGTCCTGTGCGGTGGCGAGCACCGCGTCGACCATCACCGCGTCCGCCCCGCAGGCGACCGCCTTGGCGACGTCCCCGCCGGTGCGCAGGTCGCCGTAGCCGATCACGTGTACGTAACGGCCGCCCGACTCGTCGAGGTAGCGCATCCGCGCCCCGGCGGCGTCCGCGATCGCGGTCGCCAGGGGGACGCCGACGCCGAGTGTCTCGTGGGTCCGGTCACCGAGACCGGAGCCGACACCGACGATCACACCGGCGGCACCGGTCCGCATCAGATGCAGCGCCGTGGAGAACGACGCGCATCCGCCGACCAGCACCGGTAGGTCGAGTTCGCCGATGAACCGCTTGAGGTTGAGCGGCTCGGTCTGGCGCGACTGGTGTTCGGCGGAGACGGCGGTGCCGTGGATGACCAGCAGATCGGCCCCGGCGGCAAGCACATGCGCCGACAGCGCCCGCACCTTCTGCGGTCGCAGCGCCGCGGCGACGGTCACCCCGGCCTCCCGCAGCTCCCCCAGCCGACGGGCGATGAGGTCGGGGTCGACCGGGGTGGCGTAGAGCTCGCGCAGCCGGGCGTTGGCCACCGCGGGGCCCGCGGTGATGCCGAGGTCGGTCACCTCGGCGATCAGCGGCTCCGGTGCCTCGTACCGGGTCCACAGCCCCTCGACGTGCAGGATGCCCAGCCCACCGAGCCGGCCCAGCGCGATCGCGGACGCGGGTGAGGTGATGGCGTCCGCCGGCGCGGCCACCAGCGGCAGGTCGAACCGGTAGGCGTCGATCTCCCAGCCCAGCGACACGTCCCGCGGGTCACGGGTGCGCCGTGACGGGACGATGCCGACGGCGTCGAGACCGTACGCGACCCGCGCGTTCCTACCAATGCCGATCTCGACCTCTGCCACGCTTGCGGTCTCCTGACTCCAGCCGGTGGCCTGGCCCCGGCACGACGCGAAACAACACGGTGGACGGGGGCGCCCGCGGCACCACCCGTCCACCCGAGATGGGAAGGAGCTCTCGTCAGCGCACGGAGTTGTAGTTCGGCGCCTCGACGGTCATCTGGACGTCGTGCGGGTGGCTCTCGACCAGGCCGGCGGAGGTGATCCGGATCAGCTGCGCGTCGTCCTGAAGGCGTTGGATCGTCGGCGAGCCGGTGTATCCCATCGCGGCGCGCAGCCCGCCGATGAGCTGGTGCGCGACGGCCGCGAGCGAGCCGCGGTAGGGCACCTGCCCCTCGACGCCCTCGGGGACGAGCTTGTCGTCGGAGAGCACGTCGTCCTGGAAGTAGCGGTCCTTGGAGTAGGACCGCGCCACGCCGCGGCTGCGCATCGCCGCCAGCGAGCCCATGCCCCGGTATGCCTTGAACTGCTTGCCGTTGATGAAGATGAGCTCGCCCGGGCTCTCGTCCACGCCGGCGAGCAGGCTGCCGAGCATGACCGTGTCGGCGCCGACCGCGATCGCCTTGGCGATGTCCCCGGAGTACTGCAGGCCACCGTCGCCGATGACGGGCACGCCGTGGCGCCGGGCGACCTGGGCCGCCTCGTAGATCGCGGTGACCTGCGGCACACCGACACCGGACACGATGCGGGTGGTGCAGATCGAGCCGGGCCCGACCCCGACCTTGATCGCGTCCGCGCCGGCGGCGATGAGCGCGGCGGCTCCGGCGCCGGTCGCCACGTTCCCACCGATGATGTCCAGCGGGCGGCCGCCGGGACCGGCCCGCAGATCGGTCTTGAGCCGGCGGACCATGTCGGGCACGGCCCGCTGGTGCCCGTGCGCGGTGTCGACGATCAGGAAGTCCACACCGGCGGCGACGAGCACCTGGGCCCGCTTGTAGGCGTCCTCCCCGACGCCGACCGCGGCGCCGACGACGAGCCGGCCGTCCGCGTCCTTGGTGGCGTTCGGGTACTGCTCACGCTTGGTGAAGTCCTTGACGGTGATCAGCCCGCGCAGCCGACCCGAGTCGTCGACGATCGGCAGCTTCTCGATCTTGTGTCGGTGCAGCAGGGCAAGCGCGTCCTCGGGGGACACGCCGACCGGCGCGGTGATCAGCGGCATCCGGGTCATCACGTCCTGGACCCGGCGGGAGTAGTCACGCTCGAAGCGGATGTCACGGTTGGTGACGATCCCGACGAGCTGGCCGTCCGGCTCGGTCACCGGCACACCGGAGATGCGGTAGCGCGCCATGAGGACGTTGGCGTCCTCGAGGGTGGCCTCGGGGCCGCAGGTCACCGGTGCGGTGATCATGCCGGACTCGGACCGCTTGACCATGTCGACCTGCTGGGCCTGCTCGTCGATCGACAGGTTGCGGTGCAGCACACCGACGCCGCCCTGGCGGGCCATGGCGATCGCCATCCGCGCCTCGGTCACCGTGTCCATCGCCGAGGAGACCAGCGGGACGGCGAGGTTGATCGAACGCGACAGCCGGGTCGACGTGTCGGCCTCGGAGGGCACCAGGTCGGACTCGGCCGGCAGCAGCAGGACGTCGTCGAAGGTCAGCCCGAGCATCGCGAGCTTCGGCGGTACCGGGGCGGCGTCGGCACCCAGCAGGTCTGCTCGGGGCTCGACGGAGCCTGCGCCCGACGTGGACGAGTGCGTGGCGACAGGGGCGTTCATGGCACCTTCCGTTCCGGAGTGACCGGTGCCGCGGCGCTGCGGAACCGCCCGACGGCCACGGCCCCGCCGGGTGCCTGGGGTCCGGCCCGATCGCCCGGTGGACGAGACGGGAACGCGGGGCCTCGCGGACCCCGGGCCCGCGTGCGGCCATCGCTGGGAGGCATCCGGCCGTCGGGTCACGGCACATCCCCATCGTAGAGGGCGATGGCACCACTGGGCGGGCGCCGCGTGACCGAGATCGCGGCCGGGCCACGGTGTCGCCTCGCTACCCGCGACGGTGGCCGTGCCCTGCGCGGACGACCCTGGCCACCAGCGCGAAGAGCTGTGACCGCCGGTCGTGGGGACCCGCACAACCGGTGGGATGGGCGCGACCGACGGGGTTTTCGGGACGACGACGAGCCGCCGAACCTCTCACAAGCGCCGCACAACGGTGCCGAGACTCCGAATCGGGACCACTTAGCAGTCCGGGCAAGCGTAGCGTTGTCCTCGTGAGCGACGAGCCTGTCGACCCCTTCGCGGGTGACCCCGAGGATCCGGCCGCTGAGCTCGCGCGCCTCGACTCCGCAGACGATCTCCATCTGCTCGAACCGCTTTCCCTGCACGAGCGGGAAGAGGTCCTCGCGGAGCTGGGAGACCTGGACGTCTTCCGCACGTTGCTCGAGCCACGCGGATACCGCGGGCTCGTGGTCGACTGCGAGGGTTGCGCTGAGCCCCACTACTTCGACTGGGAGCTGCTGGCCGGCAATCTGCGCAACCTGCTCAACGAGGGCCGCACCCGGGTGCACGAGCCGGCGTTCGCGCCTGACTACTCGTGCTACGTGAGCTGGGAGTACGCCCGCGGCTTCGCCGATGGCGTCTACGAGGCGTCCGCCGCCTCGGAGGCCGACTCCCGCTGAGTTCCACCGCGCGGTCGCGATCGCGCGGTGTCCGCCGTCCCATGGTGTGGCCGGTCGTCCCGGGGATGTGGTGGCCGTTCCTCGCGGTGGGGTGCTTCCTCCTGCCCCGGGTGTGCCCGGGTGGGGGTCCACGTTCGGACGTCCGCGGTAGAACTTTCGAGCCAGCGCGACATCCGCCGCGCCCGGACCATCCGCCGTACCCGGACCATCCGATCTGACCGAGCGTGCGCCGGCGGCTCGGTTCCGTGACGCGCGCCGGGCATACCGGACGAGGACCTGGGCCGGGCGGACAGCGAACCGCGGCACAGCTCGCGCGAGGTCGTGTGACCAGCCGAGGTCGTGGGTAGGCGAAGGTCCTGGGTAGGCAGAACACCATCCGACCCGCTCCGCCCCTCGGCGTTGGCCGCGGCATGCCCCGACGGTGCGGCGCGGTCAGGCACGCCGCGACAGGTCGCGGACCGACGGTGGCCGATGCCGGGCCCAGGGTGAAATTTTCAAGATCCCCGGGAGGGTGACCGGTACTACGGTGACGCCGCGGCGCTCGCCGCTCAGGTCGAAAGGGGGGCTCAGGCCGATGACCGATGTTCGACGACTTCCCGGCCCCGGCGCGGAGAAGTGGGAGTGGCAGCTTCACGGCGCCTGCCGGGGCGAGAGTACGGAGTTGTTCTTCCATCCCGAAGGCGAACGCGGGCCAGCCCGGGCGGCACGGGAGGCGGCGGCCAAGGCGATCTGCGCCCGCTGTCCGGTCGTGCGTGCGTGCGGCGAGTACGCGCTGACCGCACGCGAGCCGTACGGCGTCTGGGGCGGGCTCAGCGAGTCCGAACGCGAGGCGATCCTCACCGGCCGCTCGCGGCGCGGGGTGACCCGCCGCGTACCGGCACGTCCTGGGCTCGCGCCGGCCTGCTGAGCGGCGCACCGATGAGCGGTGGGGGGCGGACCGGGAGCCGATATGGCCGACATCCCCGCCCGCCACCGCTGATCACCCGGGACGGGTGAGGCCCTGACTGGTTGTCACCCGACGAGGGTGGAAGCGGCGGCCGGTGCCCACCGAAACGGCGATGCGGCCCGCCTGAACCCCCTGCCGGGGGCCCAGGTCGGGCCGCATCGTTGTGCGTGGCCGGTCAGAAACCGGGGCCGTGCTGGTGGCTGTGGCCGTGGCCGTGGCCATGGCTGTGCCCGTGGTCGCCCGCGGACCTGGCCGGCTTCTCGACGACGAGGCTCTCGGTGGTGATGAGCAGCGCCGCGATCGACGCGGCGTTCGCCACCGCCGAGCGGGTGACCTTGACCGGGTCGATGATGCCGGCCGCGATCAGGTCGGTGTACTCGCCGGTCGCGGCGTTGTAGCCGTGGCCGGGCTTGAGCTCCCTGACCTTGTTGACGATGACCGCTCCCTCCTGGCCCGCGTTGCGCGCGATCCAGGACAGCGGAGCGTCGAGCGAGGAACGCACGACGTTCACACCGGCGAGTTCGTCACCGGTGCGACCGAGGCCCCCGTCGAGCACCGAGGCGACGTGCACGAGGGCGGCGCCGCCACCGGCGACGATGCCCTCCTCGATGGCCGCGCGGGTCGCCGAGACAGCGTCCTCGAGACGGTGCTTCTTCTCCTTGAGCTCCACCTCGGTGGCGGCGCCGACGCGGATGACCGCGACCCCGCCCGCGAGCTTGGCCAGCCGCTCCTGGAGCTTCTCGCGGTCCCAGTCGGACTCGCTGGCCTCGATCTCGCCCTTGAGGTTGCGCACGCGCTCGGCGACCGCGTCCGCGTCGCCGGCACCGTCGACGAGGATGGTGTTGCCCGCGTCGACGACCACGCGCCGGACCTGGCCGAGATCGGCGAGGGTCGCCGCGTCCAGGGACAGGCCGACCTCGGTGGCGATGACCTGCCCACCGGTGAGCACCGCGATGTCCTGCAGCAGCGCCTTGCGGCGGTCACCGAAGCCGGGCGCCTTCACCGCGACGACCTGGAAGGTCTTGCGGATCGTGTTCACCACCAGGGTGGACAGCGCCTCGCCCTCGATGTCCTCGGCGATGATCAGCAGCGGCTTGCGCTCCTGCACGACCTGCTCGAGCAGGGGCAGGATCTCGTTCAGCGCCGCGATCTTGCCCGGGTAGAGCAGGACGTAGGCGTCCTCGAGCACCGCTTCCTGGGAGTCGGTGTCGGTGACGAAGTACGGCGAGATGTAGCCCTTGTCGAACTGCATCCCCTCGGTGAGCTCAAGGTCGAGCCCGAGGGTCTGGCTCTCCTCGACCGTGATGACGCCGTCCTTGCCGATCTTGTCGATCGCCTCGGCGATCAGCTCGCCGACCCGGACGTCCTGCGCGGAGATCGCCGCCACCTGGGCGATGGTCTCCTTCGCGCTGACCTCGATGGCCTGCTCGAGCAGCGCCGCCGAGACGGCCTCGACCGCGGCCTCGATGCCAGCCTTGAGCGACAGCGGTGCGGCGCCCGCGGTGACCTGCTTGAGGCCGAACCGGACCATTCCCTGGGCCAGCACGGTCGCCGTGGTGGTGCCGTCACCGGCGACGTCGTTGGTCTTGGTGGCGACCTCCTTGGCGAGCTGGGCGCCAAGGTTGCGGTACGGGTCGTCCAGCTCGACCTCGCGCGCGATCGTCACCCCGTCATTGGTGATCGTCGGCGCGCCGTAGTTCTTGTCGATGACGACGTTGCGCCCGCGTGGGCCGATCGTCACCTTCACCGCGTTGGCGAGCGCGTTGACGCCGTCCTCGAGTGCGTGACGGGCATCCTCGTTGAACGTCAGAATTTTCGGCATACCTGAGGTGTCCTCCCGACATCGATTGCCGGTAGCACAACGAGAAGCGCGCCCCGCCGGTGCACCCGGCGGACACCGGGCGGCCACCAGCGGGGCGCGCCCCCCGTCGCGTCGCTACCGACGCACGGCCTACTTCTCGATGATCGCGAGGACGTCGCGCGCGGAGAGCACCAGGTACTCCTCGCCCGAGTACTTGACCTCGGTACCGCCGTACTTGCTGTAGAGCACCACGTCGCCGACCTTCACGTCGAGCGGGACGCGCTTGCCGTCCTCGAACCGACCCGGTCCGACCGCGAGAACAGTCCCCTCCTGGGGCTTCTCCTTGGCCGTGTCCGGAATCACGATGCCCGATGCGGTGGTCTGCTCGGCATCCGACGGCTGCACGACGATGCGGTCTTCAAGAGGCTTGATAGCAACCTTGGTGGCGGTCGTCACGATCGACCTCCCCCTTCCTACGCTGGATGAGAGAGCGACCCTGGCGGCCTGCCGTCGCGGGTGAACAGGCGCCTGTCGTCGCTGGCACTCTCACGTGCCGAGTGCCAACCTAGCACCCGCACCACGCACGTCAACCAAGAAGGGCGGATCTGTCAAGACTCAAAGGCCGACGCTGTGCCCGGGACGTACTCCGTGGACGTGGACCGACGCGCCCGTTCCGCCCGTGATCGTGGGGATCCGGGCGTCCAGGCACGCCGCGGATCCGGTCGCGTGCCCCGACCCCCACCACCGACCGCCCCCGTGAGCTGCGCGACGATCGGGGTGGACCGATACACCGCCAGCATCCGACGGGAGTCCGACGATGATCTGGATGTGGGAGGCCAAGGCCGCCCCCGGCCAGCTCACCCGACTACGGGACTGGGCGGTCGACGCCCTCGGCGACCGCGACGGTGAGGTGTATCTCAGCCACCAGCGGGCGGGCGACCTGGTCGTCGTGATCATCCGCACCACCGCGCCACCGATGCCCACCGAGCCACCGATGCCCACTGTGCCACCGATGCCCACTGTGCCACCGATGCCCACTGTGCCACCCGGCCTCACCACGGGCGCCCCGCACGCATGGCCGTTCGAGCAGGTGCACCCGCCGGCCGCCGCCTAGGACCGGGGCACGCCCGGCGACGCCCCGCTCGGAGATCACCGGTGCGCGGGGTGCGCCCGGGTCACGGTGGTGGTGTTCGCGTCCGATTCGCCGCCCGCGACAACCCAGGTAGGCGGATCCCGATCCGGAACCGGCCGCGGGGCGCCGGCGACTTCTCGTGGACGCCTGGTCAGCCGGTGGCGGCTGGACCGCCGGTGCCCTCCCGGGCGTCGATCTGCTGGCGGGCGATCTCGCAGGCGGCGGCGCCGTGGGTCGGGTCCACATCGACGAGTCGGGCCACGATGCGGCGCAGCAGCCGGACGAACTCCTCGCGCTCCGCGGGTTCCAGCGCGGCGAGAACATGCTGGTCAACCAGCAGTCGCTGCTGCTGGGCGGCCGTGTGGACGAGGGCGCCGCGTTCGGTCGCGACGAGGATGCGAGCGCGACGATCGGCCGGATCCGGCTGACGGAGCACAAGCCCGTCCCGCTCGAGTTCGTCGACCAGACGCACCATGACCGTGCGGTCGATGCCGAACCTGCGCGCGACCTCTATCTGGTTGCGACCCTCACCCTCCACGGCGGCGCCCAGCACCTGAAGCGCGCGCAGACCACCGGGCACCTGCGTGCAGGCCGAGGCGGCCGCCTCGAGGTAGCCGTACTGCGCCTGACCCATCAGCCAGCCGAGATCGTGCCCCAGGTCCTCGGGCAGACCCTCGGCCTCGGCGCCGTGCACCGCGGCAGACGCCCCGGCGTCGCTCATCGTGCCAGGGTACCCGCGTTCGCCAGCCCGATCACCCCGTGAGATAAGTGCGCTTGCAGACGATCCTATCTAAAGATAGTCTCGGCATCGATCTTCGCACCGGGTGAAGATCTTCCATCGAGATCTTTCCTGCGCGTGGTTGACGCGGCCTGACCTGGCTGGCCCGGCCTGAGCAACCGCGACGCGAACGTGACTCGGCAACCGTGACTCAAAGGACGGCTCATGGCCCACCTACTGCACGTCGACGCCAGCTTCGCCCGTGAGGGTTCGACCTCCCGGGCGCTGGGCGCTGTCTTCGCCGAGGCCTGGCAGGCCGCCCATCCCGGCGGCACCCTCGGCTACCGGGATCTCGCCCTCACGCCCCCGCCCCATCTGGACTGGGAGACCGTCTCCGCCGGCTTCCTGCCCTCCGACCAGCACTCGCCCACGCAGACCGAGGCCGTCAAGCGGCGCGAGGAGCTGGTCGCCGAGCTCGAGGCGGCCGACGAGTACCTGTTCACGCTGCCGATGTACAACTTCTCGGTGCCCTCGACGTTCAAGGCGTGGGTCGATCAGATCATCATCGTGGGCCGCACGCTGCGCCAGCCTCCGGAGCCCTCGGCGCTGACCGGTTCCCGCGTCACCGTGCTCGCCACCCAGGGCGGTTCCTACGCGGCGGGCACACCCAAGGAGGGCTGGGACCACCAGCTCCCCTACGTGGCACACATCCTGGAGTCACTCGGCGCGACCGATGTCGAGCTGATCCGGGTGGAGATGACGCTCGCTCCGGTCAACCCGGCGCTCGCGGAGTTCATCGACCTGAACACCCGCAGCCGCAGCGCCGGCGAGGCGGCTCTGCGCGCCCGCGCGGCAGCCTGACCGGGCCACCGGCGGCTGCTGGTCAGGGTTGCAGCAGGGCGCTGCCGGGGAGGGCACGCTCCCGGTCGTCGAGCAGAATGCCGTAGCCCACCGTGTCGATCGGCCGGGCCCGCATGACGAAGGCATCGCCGCCGGAGGGCTGGTAGTAGCCGCGCCGCTGACCGATGTCGACGAAGCCGAGCCGGTGGTAGAGGGCCCGGGCGGCGTGGTTGTCGGTGCGGACCTCCAGCCCGCAGGAGCGCGCCCCCAACTGGCGCGCCCGGCGCAGCAGGCTGATCATCAGACGGGCGCCGACTCCCCTGCCACGCAGGTGCGGGACGACTCCCACCGTCTGGATGTAGGCCCCGTCCTCGGAGATCGCCAGACCCGCGTAACCGACGATCGACGTCAGGTCGTGCGTGGCGACACCACGCGGGCGCGACAGCGCGGTCAGGTAGTAACGCTGATCGCCCTGGGCGAGCTCGGACCAGAACAGCTCGGCGCTCCACGCGTCGGCCACGAAGACCGTGCGCTCGAGGTTCGCGATGGTCTCGACATGCCACCAGCGCGTGGGCACCATGACAAGATCCACGACGGCCTGCGCGCCGGCCGGGGGTTCGCTGACCGGGAGCGGGGAGGTCCGGGGTCTGGTGACGGAGGATCCAGGAGCTGGCGGCTCGGTCGTGGCGGGCCGGGCCGGGCGGCCCGGCTGGGTCATGAGCTGACCGGCTTCGGGGCGTGCGGCTCGGAGGCGTCCGGTCGTCGCAGGTAGAGCGGGACCAGGGGCGGCGGGACACGCCCCGCCAGCAGATCGGCGCCGGCGAGGCCGACCAGCAGCTCCGGACGCGGGTAGCCCGCCTCCGGCACGGTGGTGTCACCGCCCGCGGCGGGTAGGGGAAGCTCCGCGAAGTCGGCGAACAGGTCCGCGTACAGGGCCCGACCTGGGCCGACGACCGCCGTGACGCCGTGAGCACGCAACAGCTCGGCGACCTGCGCCGGCCGGCCGACCGCGGGGTCGCCCACCCGCACGCCATCGTCGTACCGGGCCCAGTACACCTCCCGCCGACGGGCATCGGTGACCACGGCGGTCGCCCCGATCGTCGCGGCACCGATGCCGTCCAGCGAGCAGACGCCGTGCACGGGGATCTCCAGCGCGTCGGCGAACGCGGCGGCCGTGACCATCCCGACCCGCAGGCTGGTGAACGGCCCCGGCCCGGCTCCGACGACGACCGCCGCGAGGTCGCAGGGGTGCACGTCCGCTTCGTCGAGCACCGAGCGCATCGACGGCGCCAGCAGCTCGCCGTGGCGGCGGGCATCGACGGTGACGACGCTGCCGCGCGGCCAGACCTGCACCCCGGCGTCGCCGACGGCCTCATCCAGCCAGCTCGGGCCGCCGGGATTCGCGGCGGTCTCGGCCGCCGTCAGTTCAGCGAGGGCCACAGCACAGGCAGCCGTGGACGTATCAAGGGCCAGCACCAGCACCGCTCCAGCCTACGGAGGCGCCCGACCCACCGAGGCCGCGCCCCATGCCCGTCAGCTCGACAGGCCACGCAGACGTGCGGTCCAGGACGGGCCGGATGCCAGCAGCCGCACGGTTCGGACCTCGCCGGACTCGTCGGCGGTGGGCCGGGTCAGCACCACCTCCAGATGGTCCTGGGCGAGACCTTCGACCAGGCCCGCGCCCCATTCGACGACGGTCACCGACCGGTCGGCGTCGGCGTCGAGGTCCAGGTCGTCCGCCTCGGCCGCCGCGCCGAGCCGGTAGGCGTCCACATGGACGAGCGGGATGCGGCCGTCGGCGTAGATCCGCGACAGCACGTAGGTCGGCGAGGTGACCGTCTCCCGGACGCCGAGACCGGCCGCGATGCCCTGGGCGAGCACGGTCTTGCCGGCACCGAGCGGCCCTGAGAGCACGATCAGATCGCCGGGACGCAGCACGACGGCCAGCCGCGCGCCGAGCGCACGCATCCGCTCGGCCGTCGGGATCCGCACCGTCGGGATCTCCAGCGCCGGGGCCTGAACGCCGTCGTCGGCACCGCGTGTCGGGTTCACGCTCATGGCTCCATTCTCACCACTCGCGCGCACCTTCCCCGCCCACCGGCCGCGACAGCGGCTGCCGCGGGTCTTCGAACGGGCTCAGGCGGCGCCGAGCGGTCGGGCGGTCCGGCGGTGCGCGGCGGCGGGCCGGGCGACGGCGGGGCCGGTGACGGCACGCTCGACCAGTCGACGGATCGCCGCGTTCACCGCCGCGGGGCGTTCCAGCATGATGGCGTGCCCGGCGTTCTCCTCGACGAGCAGCTCCGCCTCGGGCAGGGCCGCCGCGATCGTGCGGCTGTGACCGACCGGGGTGACCAGGTCCGCGGCTCCGACGACGATCAGCGTGGGGGTGGTCGTGAACCGGTCGACGGCGGCGAGACGGTCGTTGTCGAGCAGGGTCGGCAGGAAGGCCGCGATGACCTCCACCGGAGTCCGGGAGACCATCTCCTCGAGGAAGGTGATGACGGCGGGCGACAGGTCGGTGCCGCCGAAGGCGATCCGGCGGGTCACCTCCCAGGACAGGTCGCTGCCGCTGCCGCGCAGGTGCTCGAGCACCCCGGACGCCCGCCGCATGCCGACGGCGACACCCGGCACCACCCGCCGCACGACCCCGGTCAGCAGCGCCGCCGGGCCCAGGGTGGCCCGGGCGAGCTCCGAGGCGCTGGTGGACAGCAGGGCGACGCCGATGATGCGCTCGCCGAACAGTTCCGGATGCTCCTCGGCGAGCCCCAGCACCGCCATGCCGCCCATCGAGTGGCCGATCAGCACGATCGGCCCGGTGGGGACCCGCTCGCGGATGACCCGGTACAGGTCATCCGCGAGCACGTCGATGGTGCAGTTGCCCACGACGGACGGACCGGAACGCCCGTGGGCGCGCTGGTCGAAGAACACCATCCGCCCGAGATCGGCCAGATCGCGCTGCTGCAGGATCCAGCTGTCGGAACACACGCAGAACCCGTGCACGAACACCAGGGTGAGCGGTGCGTCCGCCGGGCCGGTCTCCTCGACGTGCAGCGGTACCCCGTCGCCGGCGAGGACGGTGGTGACCCGGCCGTCGATCCGCGCGGCCTCGAACGACCTGGTGACCTCCGTACGCAGGCGACGACGGTGGATGGCCCGGCGCTCGGCGACGAGACCGGCGACAGCGGCCACCCCGACCACCCCGAGTGAGCCGGTGACCGCCCGTGCTGCTCGGGACCCCGCCACCGCACCGACCGACCTGACCATCCCCGCCTCCGTCCACCGCACAACCCGGCTCCTCCGGACTGCCCTGAACCGATGATGCCTCGCACATCCGACACAGGCAGGTTCGAGGGGACTCGTCCACGACCATGGTCCGGCGTGCACGGGTCAGACGCGGGGCCGCTCAGGGGCCGGTCAGCCCGCGCTCCGTAGCCGGTTGGCGACGGAGCGGATCATCGGGGTGGATCAGGCGAAGCCCGGCATCGGGAAACCGGCGGTCAGCTCGTTGACCTGGGCCCGAATCCGCTCGATCGTCGCGGTGTCGTTGGCCGAGGCCGCCTTGACGGCGTCGTCGATCCAACCGGCGATCAGCGGCATGTGCGCGGTGGTCAGGCCCCGGGTGGTCACCGCGGCGGTGCCGAGGCGGATGCCGGACGGGTCGAACGGCTTGCGCTTGTCGAACGGCACGGCGTTGTAGTTCAGCTCGATACCCGCGGCGTCCAGCGCCTTGGCCGCCGGCTTGCCGCCGATGTCCTTGCTGGTCAGGTCGATGAGGATCAGGTGGTTGTCGGTACCGCCGGTGACCAGGTCGAAGCCACGCTCGACCAGGGCCTCGGCCAGGGCGCGGGCGTTGGCGACGATGGCCTGGGCGTACTCGCGGAACGACGGGGTCGCCGCCTCCCGCAGCGCGACGGCGATCGCCGCGGTGGTGTGGTTGTGCGGGCCACCCTGCAGACCGGGGAAGACCGCCTTGTCCAGCGCCGTGGCATGCTCCGCGTCCGACATCAGCATCGCGCCACGCGGGCCGCGCAGCGTCTTGTGCGTGGTGGTGGAGATCACCGGGGCGTGCCCGACCGGGGACGGATGCGCACCCCCGGCGATGAGCCCGGCGATGTGCGCGATGTCGGCGACGAGCACGGCGCCGACCTCCCGCGCGATCTCGGCGAAACCGGGGAAGTCGATCGTGCGCGGGATCGCCGTGCCGCCGCAGAAGATGACCTTCGGACGCTCGGCCAGGGCGAGGTCACGCACCTCGTCCAGGTCGATCCGGCCGGTGTCGGCCCGCAGCCCGTAACGAACGCTGCGGAACCACTTGCCGGTCGCCGACACGCTCCACCCGTGGGTGAGGTGCCCGCCCATCGGCAGTGACAGACCCATGATCGTGTCGCCGGGCTGGGCGAAGGCCAGGTAGACGGCCAGGTTCGCCGGCGACCCGGAGTACGGCTGGACATTGGCGTGCTCGACCCCGAACAGCGCCTTCGCCCGGTCGACGGCGAGGGTCTCGATCGGGTCGATGACCTGCTGGCCCTCGTAGTAGCGCTTCCCGACGTACCCCTCGGAGTACTTGTTGGTCAGCACCGAACCGGATGCCTCGAGCACCGCGGTGGACACGTAGTTCTCCGAGGCGATCAACCTGATGGACCCGTGCTGGCGGGAGGCCTCGGCCTCGATCAGACCCGCGATCTCCGGATCGGCGACGGTCAGTTCGGGAAGGGGTGGGTTGTGCACAGTAACCTCCGGCACGTCTCGTTCGGCCGGAGGCACCCAGACGCGCGGCACCGACCCGCTCATCGCTCCCCGGTGGTCAGTTCCACCTCTGTGCGCCAGTCGCGACTACGCCTCGATCCTAGTCGCCGACCCCCGCCCGACGCACGACCCCCCGTCCCCGGCCGACACCGCACCCTCTGGACGACACCCCGCCCGCCGCCGAGCGGGCCACCGATCACCCGGACCTTCGACTGGGTCACGTCCGGGCCGGCCTGCCCGGCCAAGCGGGACGTCGTCCTCTACCGTGGAGTGACCGGCCCATCGATAGTGATCACGGAGGCAGATACATGAAGCTGTCATGGCGCAGGCATCAGGAGCCCGTCTCCGCGAACCCGAACCGGACCCTCACCGGCCCGGAGCGCGCCGCCGCGCTCGGCGTGGCCGACGAGTCCGAGCCCGAACTCGAGCTCGAGCCCGCCGTGGCCGCCTCGGTTGCGATCACGGCGACCAGCGCGGTCGGAGTCGGCTCCCCGGTGCTGGCATCGACGTCGGCCGCCCCGAGCGGGCCGAAGCCGGTGATGCTCACCCTCACCACCCGGGGCCAGATCGAACAGGCCGAGCAGGAAGCCGCCCAGGCCGCCGCCCAGCCAGTGCGGCGCCGCATGGAACGCGGCATGTTCGGCGGCAGCACCGCGACCGGCGGCGGCTGCTCCTCCGGCGGCTGCGGCTGACGCCGCGGATCAGCGGTACACGCGGGGCACGCGGGCGCCGATGCGGGTGACGATCTCGTAGTTGATGGTGCCGGCGGCGGTGGCCCAGTCGTCGGCGGTCGGCTCACCCTGGTCACCCGGGCCGAACAGCACCACCTCGTCGCCGACGGACACGTCGTCGTCGCCGACGTCGAGAACGAACTGATCCATGCAGACGGTGCCGGCGATGCGTCGCCGCCGTCCACCGAGAAGCACCTCGCCGCGGTTCGTCGCCGACCGGGGAACGCCGTCGGCGTAGCCCAGGGGGACCAGGGCCAGCGTCGCCGCGCGTTCGGTGGTGTAGCGGTGGGCGTAGGACACGCCGGTGCCGGCCGGCACCCGCTTGACCAGGGCGGCATGGCTGACCAGCGTCATCGCCGGGCGCAGGCCGAAACGAGCCGGCGGGCCGACCTCGGGGCCGGGTGAGAGCCCGTAGACCGACACACCCGGTCGGACCAGGTCGAAGTGGGCCTGCGGGCTGACCAGGGTCGCCGCGGAGTTGGCGAGATGGCGCACGACCGGGGTCAGACCGGCCTTGTCGGCGATGTCGATGGCCTCCTGGAACATCCCGATCTGGGCCTGCACGGTCGGATGCCCCGGGGCGTCCGCGAAGGCCAGATGGCTCCAGACGCCGTAGGCCGACAGGACGCCCTCGGCCTCCAGCCGGGCCGCGTCGTCGCACAGGTCGGGCCAGTCCGCCGGGGTCGCCCCGGCCCGGCCGAGTCCGGTGTCGGCCTTGAGATGCACGCGGGCGCGTCGGCCGACCCGGCGGGCGGCCGCGGCGATCCGCCGCAGCGCCCAGGGTGCGGAGGCCGACAGGTCGATGTCGGCCTCGATCGCCGCGTCGATGTTCTCCGCGGGTGTGCTGAGCCAGCACAGCACCGGCACGGTGATCCCGGCGGCGCGCAGCGCCAGCGCCTCCTCGAGGAAGGCCGTGCCCAGCCAGGTCGCCCCGGCCTCAAGCGCGGCCCGGGCGCACGGGAGCATGCCATGGCCGTAACCGTCGGCCTTCACCACGGCCATGGTCGCGGCCGGGCCGGCCCGGTCGACGAGGGCGGTCACCGAATCCCGCACCGCGTCGAGCTCGATGGCCGCGTAGGTACGGGCGGCGGGCCCGGCCCCGGTGTTGGTCGGCTGCTCACTCACCCGACCAACGCTACCGGCAGACCACCGACCGGCGTCCCAGCCACCACCCAGCCAGCCCGTCGGCCAGAGCCAGCCCGGGCCCGCGCCCAGCCCCGCCAGCGGGTCGGGTCGGGCTCCCTCAGCGGGCCGGGTCGGTCAACAGGTCGGTGACGGTGGCGGCGAGCAGGCGGGGCAGGTCGCTTGCGGCCAGCGGGAGGCAGCCGTGTACCCCGGCCCGTTCGGCGGCGCGGCCGTGCAGGTGGGCACCCACCGCCCCGGCGAACGCCACGGGCAGGCCGGCGGCGGCCAGCGAGCCGATCAGGCCGGTGAGCACATCCCCGCTGCCGGCGGTGCCGAGCCAGGGCGAACCGGTGGTGTTCACCCAGGCCGTCCCGGATGGCTCGACGACGAGGGTGCGCGCGCCCTTGAGCAGGATGACCGCGCCGGTCTCGGCGGCGACCCGCCGCACGGTCGCGAGCCGGTCGGCCGCCAGCTCGTCCGCGGCCTTCGCCGCGTCCCAGCCCAGGACCCGCCCGACCAGCCGGGCGAACTCGCCCTCATGCGGAGTGACCAGCACCGGTGCGACCCGCCGGTGCAGCCGGGTGCGGTCGGCGGCGAGCAGGTCGGCGAGCGGGTCGAGGGCACCGGCGTCGACGACGAGCGGCACGTCCTCGCCGAGCAGGGCGTCCAGCGACGCGCCGGTGGCCGAGGTGTCGCCGGCCAGACCCGGGCCGATCGCCCAGGCCTGCACCCGTCCGGCGGCCAGCAGGGCGGCCCGGTCACCGGGTGCGATGTCGGTGACCACGGCCTCCGGATGCGCCGCGCGGACATGGTCGCCGGCCCGGCCGTGGATGCGCCCCGAGGCCGGGTCCGCGCGTCCCACGCTGACGACCCGCAGATAGCCGGCACCGCCGCGCAGCGCCCCGCCGACGGCGAGCACGGCCGCCCCGGGGTAGTCGTCGCTGCCGGCGACAAGCCCGAGCACGCCCCGCCGGTACTTCGACGCCGTCTCGTGCGGTACTGGCAGCGCCGCGCGGACGTCCGCGTCGTCCAGCGCTCGCAGGTCCGGCTCGGGCAGCGTCAGACCGATGTCGACCAGCTCCACCGGGCCGGTGTGGGCGGCTCCGGGCATCAGCCACAGGCCACGCTTGTAGGTCCCGAAGGTGATCGTCGCGCTGGCGCGGATCGCGTCGCCCGCCACGGCGCCGGTGTCGGCGTCCACACCGCTGGGCAGGTCGACGGCGACGGTGCGCCGCGGCGGTGCGAGCGCGGCCAGGCGGGCGTGCGCCGGGCGCAGTCCCCCGCGTCCGCCGATACCGAGCAGGCCGTCGAGGACGAGGTCGGCGCGTTCCAGCAGCGCGCGGAGGGTGGGTTCGTCCGGCCCGGCGGACGTCGCGACGATCTGGCGGTGGCCACCGGCGGCCAGCAGCGCGGCGGTGGCCTGTGGATGTGTCGTTCCGGTGGCGATCGCGTCCACCCGCGCCCCCCGGGCCGCCAGCCGGGCGCCGGCCCACAGGGCGTCGCCGCCGTTGTCACCGGAACCGGCCAGGATGACGATCCGGGCGCCGTGGACCCGGCCGAGCCGTCGAACCACGTAGGCGACCAGCCCGAAGACCGCCCGCTGCATGAGTGCGCCCGGGGGGAGAACGGCGAACCGCTCCGCCTCGGCCGCCCGAACCTGCTCCACGGTGTGCGCGTTTCGCATGTCGCCCATGCTGCCCGCTCCCCGCCCGGTCAGACGTCCACATCGCCGGACGTCCACATCGCCGGACGTCCCCGCCGTGGCGGGACGAGCCGGGTCAGGACTCGGCGACGACCATGGCGACGGCGACCCCGCCGTCGTGGGTCAGCGACAGATGCCAGCTGGCGATGCCGAACCGCGCGGCCACGGCCGCCACAGTGCCCCCGACCCGCAGCGACGGACGACCGCCAGGACCGGCCAGGACTTCGGCGTCATGCCATTCCAGCCCGGGTGGGGCGCCGAGCACCTTGGCCACGGCCTCCTTGGCGGCGAACCGGGCGGCCAGACGTTCCGGCCTGGTCAGGGCGCGTTCAGCCGGGGTGAACAGGCGCATCGCGATGGCCGGTGTGCGCGAGAGGGTGGCGGTGAACCGGTCGATGTCCACCACGTCGACGCCGATGCCCACAACTGCCATCCGTCGAGGTTCCCACATCGGCGCGCCCGACTCGATCAGCGCCACCTGGACGATCACCCGTGGCCGACGGACATCCCGACCGCGCGGGTGACCGTGCCGACAGACGGGACCGGGCGCCCGCATCGGTCGGATGCGGACGCCCAGTGGGGGTCGTGCCGGGGTGCTCAGCTCGGTCGCGGTGGCTCACGTCGAGACCGACGGACCCGCCTGCCCGGTCTCGCCCTGCCCGGCCTCGGCCTTTCCGGTGGCCTCGGACGGCTGGTCGTCGGAACCATCCCCGCCGACCTCATCGCCGGCGAGGATGCGGTAGAGACCGCGGCGGGTCTCGGTGAGCAGCGCGCGGGCGGCCGCGAGCTGCTCGTCGTCGCCGGCCTGGGCGACCTGGACCACGGCGGCGCCGACCGCGAAGGCCAGCGAACGCAGACTGGTGAGCTCCTCGTCGGCGCCGTCGGCCGCGGTCTCCCAGGGCCGACGCTGGCCGGCGCGGGACTCGACGTGGGCGCGCCCGGCCTCGGTGAGGTGGAAGACGCGTTTGCCGTCGGCCTCCTCGGCCTGCACGAGACCCTCGTCGGCCAGCAGGGACAGCACCGGGTACACCGACCCGGGGCTCGGACGCCAGGTGCCGCCGCTGCGCTCGCCGAGTTCGCGGATCATCTGGTAACCGTGCATCGGCTCCTCGGCCAGCAGGGCCAGCAGGGCCTCGCGGACATCACCGCGCCCCACCCTGGGCCCGCGGCCGAAGCCGGGACCGCCGAAACCGCCCGGCCCGCCGAAGCCCGGGCCGAACCCGGGGCCAGGGAAACCAGGGAAGCCCGGGAACCCTCCGGGCCCCCAGCCCGCCCCACCGCGACGCCCCCGAGGGCGCCCCTCGCCGCCGTGCTCGCGCCGACCACCGGGGCCGCCAGGGCCACCGGGACCGCCCGGACCACCGCGGGCGGCGCGGCTGGTGCGACCTCGACCGGAGGACTCCCCTTCGGGGGCCCGCCGGTCAGCGCAACCGGCCATCGCCTCGAACACTTCCGACAGCCGCGCGGGATCGAACGGGAAGCCCCATCCGGCCCGGCCGCCCCAGGCACCTTGTGAGCCCCATGGGCCCGACATCGCATGCGAAGTCATGATTTTTCCTTTCGGAGTGATTGCGCCCCGCCCGGGCCAGACCCGCCGGGGCTGCGCTACAGAAAACCAACAACGACCATCTTGTCGCCGTGGCGTACGCTCACGATATATCGCGATCGTACGTCTGACAACCCCCGGGTCGAGGATCATCCGCCGCGGAGCCGACCGGCCGGCCCCGTTCGCGCGTGGATTCCGTAGGATTAGCCAGTGATCATTTCTGTGTCCGGGGAGAACGGGCACGACGGGGACCCTGTCACCCCGCTCGAGGCGGCCTTCGCCGAACGGGCGTGCGCGCAACGCGCCGGCACCGACGTGTTCATCGAGGGTGTGAACCTCGCCCTGCTCGGGCGGGTGGAGCAGCTGCGCATCCGGCCCACCAACGCCTCCGGCACGGTGGACGACGACGGCCCGCACGAGGTCCGCCTCGAGGCGGCCGACGACGGGCCGCGGACCGGCTGCACCTGCCCCGAGGGCGCCACCGGCACCTTCTGTCGGCATGCCGTGGCCGTCGCCCTGGTCGCCACGGGCTCGGCGGGTCTCGCCGAGGACGACGAGGACGACGACGAGGGCGAAGGCGGCGCCATCGAGGAGAGCTCGCTGTTCGCCGACGATCCGGTGCACGCCGCGATGCGGGTGTTCCTGAGCCGGGCGCCCCGGGCGGAACTGGTGGAGACCCTGCTCGACGCCGCCGACGAGAACGACGCCGTCGCCGACGCCCTGTGGGAGGCGACCGTCGCCTGGCACGGCCGCCAGCACGGCGCGACCCCCTCCGCCTGAGCCGCGGCCGGGCCGGCGAGGCACCGGCCCCTCGGCTGACGGGGTTACTCGACGGTGACGGACTTCGCCAGGTTGCGGGGCTGATCGACGTCCAGGCCACGGGCCAGGGCGAGCTCGCAGGCGAACACCTGCAGCGGCAGCGTGGTGACCAGCGGGGCGAACAGTGACGTCGTCTCCGGCACCCGGATCACATGGTCGGCGTAGGGCTCGACGGCGACGTCCCCGTCCTCGGCGATGACGATGGTGCGCGCCCCGCGGGCCCGGACCTCCTGGATGTTAGAGACGATCTTGTCGTGCAGGTTCGCTCGTCCACGCGGCGAGGGGACCACGACGAGCACCGGCAGACCCGGCTCGATGAGCGCGATCGGCCCGTGCTTGAGCTCCCCGGCGGGGAAGCCCTCGGCATGCATGTAGGCCAGTTCCTTGAGCTTGAGCGCGCCCTCGAGCGCCACCGGATAGCCGACGTGGCGACCGAGGAAGAGCACCGCCTTGGCGTCGGCCAGCTCCCGGGCGAGTTCGCGGATCGGTTCGAGCCGCCCGAGGGTGCGTTCCACCAGTTCGGGCATCCGCTGCAGGCGCTCGACGTAGGCCGCGACCTCGTCGCCGTAGAGCACGCCCCGCACCTGGGCCAGGTACAGACCGACCAGCAGGCACGCCGCCACCTGGCCGAGGAAGGTCTTCGTCGAGGCGACGCCGACCTCCGGCCCGCAGTGGGTGTAGAGCACCGCGTCCGACTCGCGCGGGATGGTCGAACCGTTGGTGTTGCAGATCGCGAGCACCCGGGCCTTCTGCTCCCGGGCGTGCTTGACCGCCATCAGCGTGTCGAGGGTCTCCCCGCTCTGGCTGATCGCGATGACCAGGGTCGAACGGTCGAGGACCGGGTCGCGGTAGCGGAACTCCGAGGCCATCTCGACCTCGCAGGGCAGCCTCGTCCAGTGTTCGATGGCGTACTTGGCGATCAGCCCGGCGTGGTAGGCGGTGCCGCAGGCGACGATGAAGACCTTGTCGACATCGCGGAAGTCCTGGGCCGAGAGGCGCTCCTCGTCCAGGACGATGGCGCCCTGCGGGGACAGCCGGCCACGCAGGGTGTCGGCCAGCGCGGTCGGCTGCTCGTTGATCTCCTTGAGCATGAAGTACGGGTAACCGCCCTTCTCGGCGGCGCTGGCATCCCAGTCGACGTGGTAGCGCCGGTTCTGCACCGGACGGCCCTCGAAGTCGGTGACGATCACACCGTCCCTGCGGGCCTCGACCACCTGGTCCTGACCGATCTCCATCGCCTCCCGGGTGTGGGCGATGAAGGCGGACACATCACTGGCGAGAAACGACTCACCCTCGCCCAGCCCGACGACCAGCGGACTGTTGCGCCGGGCCCCGACGACCACCTCGGGAAAGTCCCGGTGCACGACCACGAGCGTGAACGCGCCGGCCAGCCGCTGGCAGACCCGCCGCAGTGCCGCGGCCAGCGGATGGGACACCTCAGCCGGGTCCGGGTCCGGGTCCGGGTCGCCGGCGAGTTCGACCTCGAGCAGGTGGGCGACGACCTCGGTGTCGGTCTCGCTGGCGAGTTCGTGCCCACCGGCCTCGAGTTCGGCGCGCAGCAGGGCGAAGTTCTCGATGATGCCGTTGTGGATGACGGCGATCGCACCGGTGCAGTCGATGTGCGGGTGGGCGTTCACATCGGTCGGACCGCCATGGGTCGCCCAGCGGGTGTGGCCCATCCCGGTCGTACCGGGCATCGGATCCGGCTCGGGGTTCTCGGCGAGCAGCTTCTCCAGGTTCGCGAGTTTGCCCGCCCGCCGAGCCGTCCGCAGTTCACCCGCGCCCACCACGGCGATGCCCGAGGAGTCATAGCCTCGGTACTCCAGCCGCCGAAGACCCTGCAGAGAGATGTCCAGAGCCGACTGGTCACCGACGTACCCGATGATCCCGCACATGGCGCTCAGCGTACGCAGGTGCCGCCGGCTCCACCGGCACTCCCCCACCTGAGCCGGGAGTGTTGTCCGAGTGTGATCTCCCGAGCGGTGTCAGCTGACGATCGCCAGCGACCCCTGGACGACGGCGGCCAGCCGGTGCGCGATCTCGCGGGCCACCCGGTCGCTCTCCGCCTCGACCATGACCCGGACCAGCGGTTCGGTGCCCGAGGGACGCAGCAGCACCCGTCCGGCGTCGCCGAGCTGCTCCTCGGCCTGCGCGACCGCGACCCGCAGCGCCGACGACGTGGTCACCTGGGCGCGGTCGACCCCGCGGACGTTGACGAGCACCTGCGGCAGTCGGGTCATCGCCTTGGCGAGTTCGGCCAACGGCTGGCCGCTCTCCGCGACCCGGCCGAGCAGCCGCAGCGCGGTGAGCAGACCATCGCCGGTCGTCGCATGATCAGCGAAGACGACGTGACCACTCTGTTCGCCACCGAGGACGTAACCCCCGGCGCGCATCGCCTCGAGCACATACCGGTCGCCGACGGGTGTGGTCACCACGGCGATCCCGGCCTCGCGCATGGCGTGGTGGAAACCCAGGTTGGACATCACGGTGACGACGACCGCGTTACCGGTCAACTCGCCGCGCTCGGCCATGGCCAGGGCGCAGACAGCGAGAATCTGGTCGCCGTCGACGACCTCGCCGGACGCGTCGACGGCCAGGCAGCGATCCGCGTCGCCATCGTGGGCGATGCCGACGTCCGCGCCGTGCTCGAGCACGGCGGCGCGCAGACTCTCCAGATGGGTGGCGCCGCTGGCCTCGTTGATGGCGGTGCCGTCGCCGTCGGCGTGCAGCGCGATCACCTCGGCGCCGGCCTCCCGCAGCACCCGGGGGCCGATCGACGATGCCGCGCCCTGGGCGCAGTCCAGCACGACGCGCAGCCCGTCGAGCCGGTTCGGTAGCGCCCGCAGCAGGTGCTGGGCGTAGTCGTCCACAAGTGTGGGCACGTCGCGGACCCGGCCGACGTCACCGCCGACGGGGCGACGGGTGGGCGGATGGGCCATCCGTCGTTCGATGGCGTCCTCGACGTCGTCGGGCAGCTTCAGGCCGCCGGCGGCGAACAGTTTGATGCCGTTGTCGGGCATCGGGTTGTGGCTGGCGGACAGCATCACGCCGAAGGCCGCCCCGGTACCGGCAACGGCATAGGCGACGGCTGGTGTCGGCGCGACCCCGATCCGGGCGACGTCGGCACCCGAGGCGGCCAGACCGGCCACCACCGCGGCCTCGAGAAACTCACCGGACGGGCGGGTGTCCCGCCCGACAATCACCAACGGACGCGCAACGCCGGAGCGGCCGGCGGCTTCGCCAGGCCGCCCCAACAGTTCCGCCGCCGCGGACGCAAGCGCGAGGGCCTGCTCCGCGGTCAGATCGACGTTGGCGACACCCCGGACACCATCGGTGCCGAAGAGCCTCGTCACTGAGGGTCTCCCATGCTCGAAGGATCAGCGGAGACCCGTTCAGGCGACGGCGATGTCGAGCCCCCGCACCCGCCCGCTCGTGGTGAGCTGGGCGGTGCGGGGACACGGGTCAGCGCTTGCTGTACTGCGGAGCCTTACGGGCCTTCTTCAGGCCGTACTTCTTGCGCTCCTTGACCCGGGCGTCACGGGTGAGGAAGCCGGCCTTCTTCAGAGTAGGCCGGGACTCCTCATCCACCAGTATCAGCGCGCGGGCGACGGCGAGTCGCAGCGCACCGGCCTGACCCGACACACCGCCGCCGTGCAGGCGGGCGATGATGTCGAACGACTCCGTGCGCTCCAGCGCCTTCAGCGGCTCGTTGACGAGCTGCTGGTGCACCTTGTTGGGAAAGTACTCCTCCAGCGAACGCCCGTTGAGCGTCCACTGCCCCGTCCCGGGCAGCAGCCGCACACGGACCACTGCTTCCTTGCGCCGGCCCGTGGCGCGGGGATTGCCCTGTACGTCGGTCACGACAGCCACGTCGCGTTCCTTCCTCGGTTGATGCGTGGTTCCCGAAGCCGGCGACGGCAGCGGCCTCGCGGCGCCACCCGAACCGGCCGGAGGAGGTCCGCGGTTACTGCGCGACCTGGATGATCTCGAAGGGGGTGGGCTGCTGAGCGTCGTGCGGGTGGGTGGGACCCGCGTAGACCTTCAGCTTCGTGCCCTGGGCACGGCCGAGCCGGTTGTGCGGCAACATGCCCTTGATCGCCTTCTCGACGATGACCTGGGGCCGCGTGTCGAGCAGCTCGCCGTAGGAGGTGCTGCGCAGACCGCCCGGGAAACCCGAGTGACGGTGGTACTGCGCCTGCTCGCGCTTGTTGCCGCTCAGCGCCACCTTGCCGGCATTGATCACGATGACGAAGTCGCCGGTGTCGATGTGCGGGGCGAAAATCGGCTTGTGCTTGCCCCGCAGCAGTGTGGCGGCCTGGGTCGCCAACCGGCCGAGCACCACGTCGGTGGCGTCGATGACGTGCCAGACGCGCTGAACATCCGCGGGCTTGGGCTGGTACGTGCGCACAGGTCTGCCTTCTCGTTCGGACGACACTCCCTCCGCACGACCCCGAGAGGGCCGAACGGGCGGGACTCGTCAAGAATGTGGAGCGCGCAGACGGGACGTGTCACGCGCAGCAGTCTTTGAGGTTACCAGGCTGCCGGGAGAAGCCGTCTCGCGGCCCTCCACCCCCGCCATCCGGCGTGATCCGTGAGCCTACCGACCCGGACGCGTCGACGTCGCCGACGGTCGGCGTCGGACCGGTCTCGGGCCGGCGCCGGCCCGGGCACACCCGGGTATCGGCGACGCCCACGGACTTTCCGCTCGGACCGACGCACCGACAAACCCTGGCTATTCTGGCCGGGATGACTGAATCGGATGGCGGGGGCCAGGCAGGGCGCCCGATCCCTGACCTTCCAGACCACGACTCGCCGGAACACTCCCCCTCGGGCTGGAGCTCCACCGCCTGGACCTCGCCGGGTGCGGACCCGTCGGCCCCCGCGACGCCTCGCCCAGCCGCACCTGGGCCCACGTCGGCGGGCCCGGCGACCGGCCCCACCTCGCCGGGCCCGGCGACGTCCGACCCGGCGACGTCCGGTCTGGATCTGCACGGTCGCCACGTCACGTATGACGGGTGGGCGCCCCCGACCGACGATCCCCTGTTCGGCGGCCCGCGCAACTACGCGTTCTCCTTCGACCACCTCCCCACCTCGACCGGCCACCTCCCTCCCTCGACCGGCCACCTCCCCACCTCGACCGGCCACCTCCCCACCTCGACGGCGCCGTCCCAGCCCACGACGGTCGATCCCTCCACCGCCGGTCTGCCGTTCACCACGGGTCTGCCGTTCACGACGGGCCAGGAGCTCGCTGGGGGACACGAGCTCGCGGGAGGGCAGGAGTCCACCGCGGGTCAGCTGGCCGCGGCAAGCGAGGTGTCACCGGCGACGATGCCGACGCCGGTGACCCGACCGGGTACGACCCGCACCGGCACCGGGTATGGCACCGCGGCGGTCCAGGAGTCGGCCGCGGATGGCTGGCCGAGCCGGCATGAACGTCCGGCGTCCCGGGCCGGGGCCGGCGAGAACGCGCCCCCCGCCGGCCTGCGCGCGACCGGACCGACCTCGGGCTATCGCGGATTCGCGACGTCCGGGTCCGAGTTCGGGTCCGGGTCCGTGGCCTCCGGCAGCCCGCTGGGGTACGGCCCCGACGGCTTCGGCTCCGAAGGAGGCGGCGCCTGGGGCGACGATCCGCAGGGCGGTGACCCACGGGGTGAGGCGTCCGACGGGTTTGGTCCGCAGGACGAGTTCGGTCCGGCCCCCGACGAACCGGGGAGACGACCTCCGCGGGCCTGGCGGATGCTGCTGGTCGTGGCCGGTGCCGTCGTGGTGCTGATCGCGGCGGTGGCCGTCGTGGCACTGCGCGGCGGGGACGACGGCGGATCCCCGGGGGCGCAGCCCACCACGGCGGTCTCGCTGGCACCGATTCCGGCGAACTTCCTCGAGAGTGTGAGCACCGACGTCGACCCGATCCGCGCGGACGAGTTCTTCACCGACGCCTCCATCGACCGGGATGGACGTCGCTATCAGCGGATCGCCACCCGGCTCGACAGCGGCTGCCCACAGCTGACCGGCCAGTTGACCACGCTGTTCGCCGGCACCCACTGCGCGCAGGTGGTGCGCGCGCTGTTGCTGAGCACGCCCGCGGCCGGCACCCGCCAGGTCCTCACCGGTGTGACGGTGTTCCGCCTCGACACGAGCACGACGGCGACCCAGGGCGCCCAGGTGCTCAACCAGGGCAGCGGTGGCATCGCGCCGCTGCCCATCCCCGCGGGCAGCATCAGGGACGCACGGATCACCGGCCCCGGCGGCAACAACTCCTGGCGCGGGGCACAGAGCCACGGTCACTACCTGGTCTACACCCAGGTCGCCTACGTCGACGGCACCGCGGGAGCGGCCACCGACGTCCCGCTCCGGGCCGCCCAGACCGACCTCGCCGCACTCGCCACCGAACCCATCGGTGACCGCGCCGTCCTCGGTCACGGCCCACGACGCTGACCCGGTCGGGTTCAGGGTCGGTCAGCGCCGTCCGGTGTGGTGGCGGCTCAACCAGACGGGGTGGTCGGGACACGTACGGCCCGGGTCACCTCGGCCCGGGCGGCCAGCGCCGCATCCGGGGGGTAGCGCACCTCGACCAGGGTCAGGCCGTGCGCGGGGGCGACCGTGACCGCGGGGTCGCGTAGTCCGCGGCGCAGCACGGCCAGCGGCCAGTTCGGCGGCCGGCGGCCATCGCCGACCGCGAGCAGCGCCCCGACCAGGGCTCGGACCATCGAGTGGCAGAAGGCATCCGCCTCGACGTCCGCGGTCAGCACACCGTCGCGGCGACGGGACACGTCCAGGCGCAGCAGGGTACGCACACTGGTCGAGCCCTCCCGGCGCCGGCAGAACGCGGCGAAGTCATGCTCGCCGAGCAGCGCCAGGGCGGCGGTGGCCATCGCCCCCGCGTCCAGCGGTCGCGGCCAGGCCAGGGTGTCGAAGCGGCGCAGCGGCTCGGCGCCGAACGCCGCGTCGGTGATGCGATAGACGTACCGGCGGGACAGTGCGGAGAACCGGGCGTCGAAGCCGGCTGGCGCCGGCGCCAGCGCGGTGACCCGGATGGCGCGGTCAAGCACCCCGTTGAGCCGGCGGGCAAGACCACCCAGTGGCACCTCGTCGGGCAGGTCGACATGCGCCACCTGCCCGAGCGCGTGCACCCCGGAATCGGTCCGTCCGGCGACGGTCAGCCGGACCGCGGACAGCCGGGCGACCCGCATGAGCGCGTCCTCGACGTCGCCCTGGACGGTCCGCTGCGCGGGCTGGCGGGCCCAGCCGGCGAACGGCGTGCCGTCGTAGGTGATGCCCAGCCGCAGCCGGACCAGACCCGCCCCGGAGCCGACGACCGGCGGCAGGCTGTGCACGGCTCGCGGTGGGGAGCCGCTGCCCAGGTCGGCTCCCGTGTCATCGGCCATTTCGTACTCCCCCAGCGATGGGCACTGCCTGGACGGTGCGCGGCACCGTGGTCGTCGCAACAGCGAAGGCCCGCCACCCGTTTCCGGGCGGCGGGCCTTCGGCCATCGTCACGACCAGCTTCGCCGCGGTCGTGCGCGACACTCGAACCAGCGGTCAGAACAGGTCAGAACGCAGCTGACACCTTAGGAGGTGGTGTCAGGGGTATCGGTCTTCGCAGCCTCGGTGGCCGGTGCCTCGGTGGCCGGTGCCTCGGCCGCCTGCGCGGCGACGGCGGCGGCGGTCGGAGACTCCTTGGCCAGGTCCTCGGCGGCCTCGGCGGTGGCGCCGGTCGGCTTGGTGCGCTCCGCGAACTGGGTGCCGCGGGCGCGCTCGGCCTCACCGACGGCCTGCTGGCCGACGGTCAGCGCCTCGACCAGTTCGATGCGGGCCAGCGGAGCGTTGTCACCCTTGCGGTTACCGAGCTTGATGATCCGGGTGTAGCCGCCCTCGCGGTTGGCGTACCGGGGACCGATCTCGGTGAACAGGGTGTGCACGACCGAGTTGTCCCGGACGTGGCGCATCACCCGGCGACGGGCGTGCAGGTCACCGCGCTTGGCGAAGGTCACCAGCCGCTCGGCGTACGGACGCAGCCGCTTGGCCTTCGCCTCGGTGGTGGTGATGCCGCCGTGCTCGAACAGCGCGGTGGCGAGGTTGGCCAGCAGCAGCCGCTCATGTGCGGGACTGCCACCGAGCCGGGCGCCCTTGGTTGGCGTGGGCATGATGAGTGCTCCTCGTTCCTTTCACTGTCCCGCCAGGCTGCCCGCCCGTAGGACGGCGGCATGCGGCCACCGGATGTCGTAC
Organism: Frankia umida; assembly: GCF_023242945.1. Taxonomy (NCBI): domain Bacteria; kingdom Bacillati; phylum Actinomycetota; class Actinomycetes; order Frankiales; family Frankiaceae; genus Frankia; species Frankia umida. Next base: position 298,984 of record NZ_JALKFT010000002.1, on the reverse strand, counting down.
GAGGGCCCCCGCATCGCGCGGGGGCCCTCGGAAGGTCAGTACTGCTCGGTCTCGACGAACTCGGCGCCGTCGTCGTGCGGGTCGGAGAACGGCGCGTTGTAGGTGTCGGTGCCGTAGGTGTCGACAGCCTGCCGCGGGTCGAACCCGGGCGGGGAGTCCTTGAGCTGCAGGCCCATGGCCCCCAGCTTCGTCTTCACCTCGTCGATCGACTTCTGCCCGAAGTTGCGGATGTCGAGCAGGTCGGCCTCGCTGCGCGAGACCAGTTCGCCGATCGTGTGGATGCCCTCACGCTTGAGGCAGTTGTAGGAGCGGACCGTCAGGTCCATCTCCTCGATCGGCAGCGCCAGGTCGGCCGCCAGTGCCGCGTCCGCGGCGGACGGGCCGATGTCGACGCCCTCAGCCTCGGCGTTGAGCTCCTGCGCCAGCCCGAACAGGCCGACGAGGGTCTTGCCAGCGCTGGCCATCGCGTCCCGCGGGGAGATCGACGGCTTGGTCTCGACGTCGACGATGAGCCGGTCGAAGTCGGTGCGCTGCTCGACACGGGTGGCCTCGACCTTGTAGGTCACCTTGAGCACCGGCGAGTAGATCGAGTCGATCGGGATACGCCCGATCTCCTGACCGGCCTGCTTGTTCTGCGCGGCACTGACATAGCCACGGCCCCGCTCGACGGTCAGCTCGATCTCGAGCTTGCCCTTGTCGTTCAGGGTCGCCAGACGCAGCTCGGGGTTGTGCACCTCGACGCCGGCCGGGGGAGCGATGTCCGCCGCGGAGACCTCACCGGGGCCCTGCTTGCGCAGGTACATCACGGTCGGCTCGTCGTTGTCGGAGCTGACGACCAGTTCCTTGAGGTTCAGGATCAGGTCGGTCACATCCTCCTTGACGCCGGGCACGGTGGAGAACTCGTGCAGCACCCCGTCGACGCGGATGCTGGTGACCGAGGCACCGGGGATGGAGGACAGCAGGGTCCGGCGCAGGGAGTTGCCCAGGGTGTAGCCGAAGCCCGGCTCCAGCGGCTCGATCACGAAACGTGACCGGAACTCGGAGATCGGGTCTTCGACCAGGGTGGGACGCTGAGCGATCAGCATGGTGGTGGTGATCCTTCCGCCCACGGCGCCCGCCATATGACGCCGCGTAGTGCGAGCTGCCCGAGTTCGGCAGCCAGCGGACGGGACATCGGTCCGCCCCGTCCGCGGGTCCGGCGCCTGCGGCGCCGGCGAACACCCGTCGCCTCTCCAGTGTGCACCGCGAAACGGTGCATGGCAGAGGCGACCGGGTGCGGCCAGGCTCTACTTGGAGTAGAGCTCGACGATCAGCTGCTCCTGGACCTGGGTGTCGATGACCTGCCGAGCCGGCAGCGAGTGCACCAGGATCCGCATCTGGCTCGGGATCGACTCCAGCCACGCCGGCACCGTCCGGCCCTGACCGGCGGTCTCCCGCGCGATCACGAACGGGGTGAGCTCCCGGGCCTTCGGCGCGATCTCGACGATGTCGTTCTCGGTGATCCGGTAGCTGGGGATGTCGACCTTGCGCCCGTTGACCTGGACATGGCCGTGCCGCACCGCCTGGCGGGCGGCGTCCCGCGACGGCGCGAAGCCGCCCCGGTAGACCACGTTGTCCAGCCGCGACTCGAGGATCTTCAGCAGCTCGTCACCGGTCTTGCCGGAGCGCCGGTTCGCCTCGTCGTAGTAGCCACGGAACTGCTTCTCGAGGATGCCGTAGATCCGCGCGCACTTCTGCTTCTCGCGCTTCTGCAGCAGGTACTCGGAGTCCTTGGTCCTGCCACGACCGTGCTCGCCCGGCGGGTACGGCCGGATCTCGATCGGGCACTTCGGGGTGTCGCACTTGCTGCCCTTGAGGTACAGCTTCGTCTTCTCGCGGCGGCAACGCTTGCAGTCCGCGCCGGTGTAACGGGCCATCTATTCCTACTCTCTCGTTTCCTGGCGCGAACTCGTACGCGACCCCGCGACACCGACCGGGGTGAGTCCCCGGTCGCGGTCGCCGCGTCGCATGGTCACACCCTGCGCCGCTTGGGCGGGCGGCACCCGTTGTGCGGGGTCGGGGTGACGTCCTGAATCGCCCCGACTTCCAGACCCGCCGCCTGCAGCGATCGGATCGCGGTCTCACGACCGGAGCCCGGGCCCTTCACGAACACGTCGACCTTGCGCATGCCGTGCTCCTGCGCCTTGCGGGCCGCGTTCTCGGCGGCCATCTGCGCGGCGAAGGGAGTCGACTTGCGGGAGCCCTTGAAGCCGACATGGCCGGCGGAGGCCCAGGAGATCACGTTCCCGGACGGGTCGGTGATCGAGACGATCGTGTTGTTGAACGTGCTCTTGATGTGAGCGTGCCCGTGGGCAACGTTCTTCTTTTCCTTGCGCCGGACCTTCTTTGCGCCGGCGGCGCGGGTCTTGGGAGGCATCTTCGCGTCTGGTCTCCGTGTGCGAGAGGTCGTCGATCAGTGGTCGTCCGCGGCCTGGCCGGCCGGGCGGCGCACCGACTACTTCTTGCCGGCCTTCTTCTTGCCGGCGATGGCGCGACGCGGGCCCTTGCGGGTACGCGCGTTGGTGTGCGTGCGCTGACCGTGGACCGGCAGGTTACGCCGGTGCCGCAGGCCCTGGTAGCAGCCGATCTCCATCTTGCGCCGGATGTCCTGCTTGATCTCCCGGTTGAGGTCACCCTCGACCCGGTAGTTCGCGTCGATCCATTCGCGCAGGCGGACGATCTCGTCCTCGCTGAGGTCGCGCACCCGCGTGTCCGGGTTGATCCCGGTGGCGGCGAGCGTGTCCCGCGAGCGACTGCGGCCGATGCCGAAGATGTAGGTCAGAGCGATCTCGACCCGCTTTTCACGGGGAAGGTCGACGCCAGACAGGCGTGCCATGAACCGATGTTTCCTTCCTGCGACCGGAGGTCTTGGGCGACACCGTCCCGAGCGGCTCCCGCCGCCTGGGCCCCGGCCTCCGGGCCGGGGGTGGAGGCGCCCCCGTGGGGGCGCCTGGTATCGCGTGGAGGTGGTGGTCAACGCCCGCCGTGGGCCACGAACGACACGCGTCGGCGTGTCAGCCTCGGGAAGCGTCGACCACCTCACCAGGGACTCAGCCCTGGCGCTGCTTGTGACGGAGATTGTCGCAGATGACCATGACGCGACCGTGGCGCCGGATCACCTTGCACTTGTCACAGATCTTCTTGACGCTTGGCTTGACCTTCACGGCTGTTGCGAACCTCCTGCGCAGCCGCGGGCCGCGCGTGGCGATGGAGACGGGATGGCGTGGAGCTGGACGAGCTGGTGCTACTTGTACCGGTAGACGATCCGGCCGCGGGACAGGTCGTAGGGCGAGAGCTCGACCACGACGCGGTCCTCCGGCAGGATCCGGATGTAGTGCTGGCGCATCTTTCCGCTGATGTGGGCGAGAACTCGATGACCGTTCTGGAGCTCAACCCGGAACATGGCGTTCGGGAGCGGCTCCACCACTCGGCCCTCGATCTCGATGGCCCCGTCCTTCTTCGGCATGTCCTCCGCTGTCCTGACGTCGACGAGTAAGCCGGCGGTACGGCCGCGACCGGTCGGGCGATCCCAGGCGAAAACCCGGAAAAGCCCAGGTCACAGACCCGAGCACCCGGAAGGGAGCCCTGTCCTGTCGACCACACTGCCACCGACCGCAACTGCCACGTTTTCACCGACTGCTATCGACGCGGTGGAGCACACCGGCGTGAGAAGACCGCCAACTGAAGAGTGTACGTGGCCCATCCGTCAAGGGCCAACAAGGCTCGACCAGGCCGCGTGGACCACACCGATCCCACGATCCTGGCCGGAGCCCGTACCGGGACTCAGCCGATCCCGCTGGGCGCGTCGGCGGGCTGCCCACAGGCCACGCCGAGCGCGGCGAGGCGGGCCACGCCACCGTCCGGCTCGGTGAGCACCCAGGGCCCACGTGGCGTGATCGCCACCGAGTGTTCGGTGTGAGCCGCGAGGCTGCCGTCGCTGGTGGCGACCGTCCAGTCGTCGGCGAGCACCCTGGTGTCCGGCCTGCCCATCGTGATCATTGGTTCGATGGCCAGCGCCAGGCCCGACACGAGCTTGATGCCCCGCCCGGGCCGGCCGTAGTTGAGCACGTGCGGCGGCTGGTGCATCTCGGTGCCGATGCCGTGCCCGCCGTAGTGGTCGACGATGCCGTACTCACGCGGGCGGATGTGCCGCTCCACCGCGTTGCTGATGTCGGTGAGCCGGCCGCCGAGCTGCGCCGCCGCGAGCCCCGCCCACAGCGCACCCTCACACGTCTCGATCATGGCGAGGACCTCCGGGGGCACCTCGCCGACCGGGACGGTGATCGCCGCGTCGCCGTGCCAGCCGTCGACGATCGCACCGCAGTCGATCGAGATGATGTCGCCCTCGTGCAGCACCCGCTTGCGGCTCGGGATGGCGTGGACGACCTCGTCGTTGACCGAGCTGCAGATCGAGGCGGGATAGGGCGGCTGGGCGTAGCCCTTGAACGACGGGATACCCCCCTCGCCGCGGATGGTCTGCTCGGCCAGAGCGTCAAGGTCGGCTGTGGTGACCCCGGGGGCGACAGCCTCCCGCAGCCGGGCGAGCGTCCTGGCCACGAGCAGGCCGGCAACCCGCATCCTGGCGATCTCGGCCGCTGACTTGATCTGCACGTGTTCTCGTCGCGCCACGCTCTCGTCCCGGTCCGTGTCCGTGTACTGGTCTGCTTCCTGATGCTAACCGCCGTACCCGCACCTGCCCGGCCGATGCCCGGCCACCGGGCCGCCTGACCGCCGCGCGGCCCACTCGGGGATCGCTCCCCCGCGGGCCGCGCGTCGTGCTGGCCAGTCGCCGTGGTGACTAGTCGCCGTAGTGGCGCAGTCCGTCCAGCGCGCGGTCGGTGACGTTGTCCACCGGGCCGGTGGCGTCGATGCCGATCAGGATGCCCTTCTCGGCGTAGTAGGCCACCAGGGGCGACGTCTGGTCGGCGTACACCTCGAGGCGGTGGCGAACGGTCTCCGACCGGTCGTCGTCGCGCTGGAACAGATCGCCGCCACAGCGGTCACAGACATCCTCGACCGACGGCGGGTCGAAGTCGAGGTGCCAGATGTGCCCGCAGTTGCGACAGGTCCGCCGCCCGGACAGCCGCCGCACCACCTCGTCGTCGTCGACGACGAGCTCGAGGACGACGTCCAGCTTGGTCCCCATCGCGTCGAGCATCTGACCGAGCACCTCGGCCTGCGGCACGTTGCGGGGGAAGCCGTCGAGCAGGAAGCCCTTGACGGCGTCGTCCTCGGCCAGGCGGTTACGGACCATGCCGATGGTGATCTCGTCCGGGACGAGGTCACCGGCGTCCATGTACGCCTTGGCCTTGACGCCCAGTTCCGTTCCCTGTCGCACGTTCGCTCGGAAAATGTCCCCTGTGGAGATCTTGGGGATCGACCGCGCCTGGGCGATGAACGCGGCCTGAGTACCCTTTCCGGCACCGGGCGGTCCCACCAGTACGAGGCGCACTACCGGAGGAAACCTTCGTAGTTGCGGAGCATGAGCTGGCTCTCGATCTGCTTCACCGTTTCCAGCCCCACCCCTACCATGATCAGGACCGAGGTGCCCGCGAACGGGAACGGCTGGTCCTTGGTCAGGTTCAACAGTGCCAACGGAAGTACCGTGATCACGCCGAGGAACAGCGACCCCGGCAACGTGATCCGATCAAGTACGTGTTTGAGGTACTCCACTGTCGGGTTGCCCGGTCTGAGCCCAGGGATGAACCCGCCGTACTTCTTCATGTTGTCGGCCACCTCCGTCGGGTTGAAGGTGATCGCAACATAGAAGTAGGTGAAGAAGATGATGAGTGCGAAGTATGTCACCAGGTAGAGCGGATGGTCGCCGCGTGAGAGATAACGCTGCTCGAAGTCCTGGAAGCCCTGGTTGCTCCACACCTGACCGATCAGCTGCGGCAGCTGGAGCAGGGAGGAGGCGAAGATGACCGGGATGATCCCGGCCTGGTTGACCTTGATCGGCAGATAGGTGGAGGTCCCGCCGTACATCCGCCGGCCGATCAGCCGCTTGGCGTACTGCACCGGGATGCGGCGCTGGGACTGCTCCACGAACACCACGAACACCACGATGGCGAGCCCCAGCAGGATCACCAGGCTGAACACCACGCCACCGGCGACCTGGAGGATGCTGCTGCCCTCGGAAGGCAGCCGCGCCGCGATCGACGTGAAGATGAGCAGGGACATGCCGTTACCGACACCACGCGCCGTGATCAGCTCACCCATCCACATGATGACCGCGGTACCGGCGGTCATCGTGATCACGATGGTGGCGATTCGGAACAGACTCGTGTCCGGGATGATGGCCGCCGAGCAGCTCGGGAACAGCCGGCCGCTGCGCGCCAGGGCCACGATGCCGGTGGCCTGCAGGACGCCCAGGGCGATCGTCAGGTAGCGGGTGTACTGGGTGAGCTTCTGCTCCCCCGAACTGCCTTCCTTCTTCAGCTGCTCGAGCCGTGGGATGACCACGACGAGCAGCTGGATGATGATGCTCGAGGTGATGTACGGCATGATGCCGAGCGCGAAGATGGACAGCTGGAGCAGCGCACCGCCGCTGAAGAGGTTGATCAGCGAGTACACGTTGCTGCCTTCGGCACTCGCCGCGCTCAGGCAGGTGTTGACCGCGCGGGTGGACACCCCGGGTGACGGCATGACGCTGCCGAACCGGAACAGCACCACGACCCCGACGGTGAACAGCAGCTTCTTACGCAGGTCAGGAGTGCGGAATGCCCGTGTGAAGGCGGTGAGCACGGCTCCTCCTGCTGGAGATGGCGGACCGACGGGGAGGGCGGACATTCTGCCCGGAACGGAGCACCGAACTCGGCACCCGGCCGACATCGGTGAGGCGACTGTAACAGGACACGAGGTCCCCTCGTCCGGACATCACGTCCGGTAAGCAGCAGTAGCCGGAACGAACGGTGTGCCAGGCGGGTGCGACCGGCATCCGGGTCCGGACACACGTCGGGCGGGGGTCGCTATACGCCACCCCCGCCCGCCCGTCTCAGCTTTCGGTGACACTCCCGCCGGCGGCCGCGATCTTCTCCCGCGCGGAGGCGGAGAACGCGTCCGCGGTGATGTGCAGCGCGACGCCGAGGTCGCCGTCACCCAGCACCTTCACCGGCAGCTTGGCGCGTACCGCGCCGCGGGCCACCAGGTCGGCCTTGCTGACCTGGCCGCCGTCGGGGAACAGCTCGGCGAGGATGGCGACGTTCACCACCTGGTACTCGACCCGGTTCGGGTTGTTGAAGCCCTTGAGCTTGGGCAGCCGCATGTGCAGCGGCATCTGACCACCCTCGAACCGGGCGGGCACCTGCTTGCGGGCCTTGGAGCCCTTGGTGCCACGTCCGGCCGTCTTGCCCTTGGAGCCCTCACCACGGCCGACCCGGATCTTCTTGCGATGCGCTCCGGGTGCCGGGCGAAGGTGGTGCACCTTCAGGCCGCGGCCACGCTCGGCCTCGCCCGCCGTGGCGCCAGCATCGGCCTCGGTCTTCGACAGTTCGGCCATGGCTACGCGTCCACCTCCTCGACCCGAACCAGGTGGGTCACAGTCCTGATCATTCCGAGCACCTCGGGACGGTCCTCCCGGACCGTCGACGAGTTGATCTTACGCAGTCCGAGGGTGCGCAGCGTCGCCCGCTGGTTGTGGGTGCCGCCGATACCGGAACGGATCTGCGTGATGCGCAGCTTGGCCATCACGCACCCGCCCCGGCGGCTGCCGCCGCACGGGCCCGCAGCATGGCGGGCGGAGCGACGTCCTCGAGCGGCAGGCCACGGCGAGCCGCGATCTCCTCGGGCCGCATGAGGCCACGCAGGGCGGCCACTGTCGCGTGCACGATGTTGATCGGGTTCGACGAGCCGAGCGACTTCGACAGCACGTCGTGGACGCCGGCGCACTCGAGCACGGCACGCACCGGGCCGCCGGCGATCACGCCGGTACCCGGCGAGGCCGGCTTGAGCAGCACGACACCGGCCGCCTCCTCACCCTGGACCGGGTGAGGAATGGTCGAGCCGATCCGCGGCACCTTGAAGAAGTGCTTCTTGGCCTCCTCCACACCCTTGGCGATGGCGGCCGGCACCTCCTTCGCCTTGCCGTAGCCCACGCCGACCGTCCCGTCGGCGTCCCCGACGACGACCAGAGCGGTGAAGCTGAACCGACGACCGCCCTTGACGACCTTGGCCACCCGGTTGATCGCGACGACCCGCTCGACGTAGGCGTTCTTCTCCTGGGCCGGGCCGCCGCCCGACCGGTCCCGGCGTTCCCGACGGTCCGAGCCGCCGGAGCTGCCGCCGCGGCGCTGCTGGCCTGGCATCTACAACATCTCCCTGTTCTGACTGTCCTGAATATCCCGCGTGATCGCGCGGGCCGGCGTGGCCGGTGCCTGGGCGGTCATCAGAAGTCCAGGCCGCCTTCCCGGGCCGCGTCGGCGAGGGCCGCGATGCGGCCAGCGTAGGTCCGTCCACCACGGTCGAACACGACGGCGTCGACGCCGGCCGCCTTCGCCCGCTGGGCGACCAGCTCGCCGACCTTGCGGGCCTGGGCGCTCTTGTCGCCCTCGCCCTCGCGCAGTGTCACGTCCAGGGTGGACGCCGAGGCGAGGGTGTGCCCGGCCACGTCGTCGATGACCTGGGCGTAGATGTGCCGGGAGGAGCGGGTGACGACGAGCCGGGGGCGCGACGGTGTGCCCGCCACCTTCTTGCGCACGCGGGAATGCCGACGGAGCTTCGAGATCCGTCGCTTCGCGCTGACGCCAAGGCTCACTGGCATGATCTATCTCCTACTTCCCGGTCTTCCCGACCTTGCGGCGGACGACCTCACCCTGGTAGCGCACACCCTTGCCCTTGTAGGGGTCGGGCTTGCGCAGGCCGCGGATCTTCGCCGAGACCTCACCGACGAGCTGCTTGTCGATCCCGTGGACGACGAAGCGGGTCGGGGTCTGCACCTCGAAGCGGATGCCCTCGGGGGCCTTGACCGGGACGGGGTGGCTGTAGCCGAGCGCGAACTCGAGGTCCGAGCCCTTCGCCTGGACGCGGTAACCGACGCCGACGATCTCCAGGGTCTTGGAGTACCCGGCGGTGACGCCGGTGACCATGTTCGAGACCAGCGTGCGGGTCAGACCGTGCAGCGAGCGGGACCGACGGTCATCGTCGGGACGGGTCACAACAAGCTGACCCTCCTCCCGATTGACCGCGATCGGCTCGACGACGGTGTGGCTCAGGGTGCCCTTGGGCCCCTTGACCGTGATCGTGGGCCCCTCAACGGTGATGTCGACACCGCCAGGGACGGGAATGGGCAGGCGCCCGATCCGAGACATCGCTCGCCCTCCTTACCAGACGTAGGCGAGGACTTCCCCGCCCACGCCCCGCTTGTTCGCCTGCTTGTCGGTCAGCAGCCCCGACGAGGTCGAGATGATCGCGACACCCAGTCCCCCAAGAACCTTGGGGAGGTTGGTCGCCTTGGCGTAGACCCGCAGGCCCGGCTTGCTGATGCGCTTGATACCGGCGATCGAGCGCTCGCGGTTCGGCCCGTACTTCAGATCGATGACCAGCGTGTGGCCGACGCCGCCGGCCGAGGTCGCGTCCTCGACGTGCCAGCTGGAGATGTAGCCCTCCTGCTGGAGAATCTCGGCGATGTGCGTCTTGATCTTGCTGTGCGGCATGGCCACGCGGTCGTGGTACGCCCGGCTGCCGTTGCGGACACGAGTGAGCATGTCCGCGATGGGGTCGGTCATCGTCATGGGGTTACGCCTTTCTCACGGGGGTTCCCATCGGCTCCGAAGCGCTGCTCCGGCGGCCGGGTGTCGGGCCTACCGCGATCGGGAGGACGTGCGGGGGTGGTACGGAGGGAAGCCGAATGCTTCGAACTACCAGGAGCTCTTGGTGACGCCCGGCAGCTCGCCACGGTGTGCCATCTGACGCAGGCAGACCCGGCAGAGTCCGAAGACCCGGTACACCGAGCGGGACCGCCCACAGCGCTGGCAGCGGGTGTATCCACGCACGGCGTACTTCGGCTTGCGATTCGACTTCTCGATCAGTGCCTTCTTGGCCATCTGTCTAGTTCTCCCGGAAGGGGAAGCCCAGCGCCCGCAGGAGCGCCCGGCCCTCGTCGTCGGTGGTCGCGGTGGTCACGACCGTGATGTCCATGCCCCGAATCCGGTCGATCCGGTCGATGTCGATCTCGTGGAAGATCGACTGCTCGACCACGCCGAACGTGTAGTTACCTCGGCCGTCGAACTGCTTGGGCGACAGGCCGCGGAAGTCACGGATACGCGGCAGGGCGATGCTGACCAGCCGGTCGAGGAACTCCCACATCCGGTCGCCGCGCAGGGTGACCTTCGCGCCGATCGGCATACCCTCGCGCAGCTTGAACTGGGCGATGGACTTGGTCGCCCGACGCACGGCCGGCTTCTGGCCGGTGATGGCCGCCAGGTCCCGCACGGCGCCGTCGATGAGCTTCGCGTCGCGGGCGGCGTCGCCGACACCCATGTTCACGACAACCTTCACGACGCCGGGGATCTGCATGACGTTGGCGAAGGAGAACTCCTGTCGCAACGCCGGGGCGATCTCCTCGCGGTACCGCTGCTTGAGCCGCGGCACCGGACGGGCATCCGCGGTCCGGTCTTCGGTGGTGACAGTCATGTCTGAACTCGATTCCCCACTGCTCTCGACTGCTCGTCCGGCCTACAGCTCGGTGCCGGTACGCCGGGAGATGCGGACCTTGGTGCCGTCCTCGTTGATCCGGTAGCCGATGCGGGTGGGCCTGCCATCCGACGGATCAATGATCTGCACGTTGCTGGCGTGGATCGGGGCCTCCTGGGTGATGATGCCCCCGGCCTGCGAACCACGCGCGCTCTGCTGGACGCGGGTGTGCCGGGTAATCCGGTTCGCACCCTCGACCAGGACCTTGTTCCGCTCCGGATACGCCCGGATGACCTTGCCCTTGAGGCCACGGTCCTTACCGGTGATGATCTGGACCGTGTCACCCTTCTTGATCTTCAGGCTGGCCACGGTCACAGCACCTCCGGCGCCAAAGAAATGATCTTCATGAACTTCTTGTCCCGCAGCTCGCGGCCGACCGGCCCGAAGATACGGGTGCCCCGGGGCTCGCCACCATCCCGGATGAGCACCGCCGCGTTCTCGTCGAACCGGATGTAGGAGCCGTCCGGCCGGCGGCGCTCCTTGGTGGTGCGCACCACGACCGCCTTGACCACGTCGCCGCGCTTCACGCCGGCGCCGGGCAGGGCATCCTTGACCGTGCCGACGATGATGTCGCCGATCCCCGCGTAACGACGCCCAGAGCCGCCAAGTACCCGGATGCAGAGGATCTCCCGCGCTCCGGTGTTGTCGGCGACCCGAAGTCGCGACTCCTGCTGAATCACTTTCTGCTCCTGATCACCCGGTACTACTGATCACCCGGTACCACTGACCAACCGGTACTGCCTGGCCGAGGGGCGTCGCCCCGGGTCGTGAGAACTACTTGGCCTTCTCCAGCACCCGGACGACCCGCCAACGCTTCGTGGCGGACAGCGGCCGGGTCTCCATCAGCAGGACGCGGTCGCCGACACCGGTGGTGCCGCTCTCGTCGTGCGCCTTGATCTTCTTGGTGCGGCGGATCGTCTTGCCGTACAGGGGGTGCTGCACCCGGTCCTCGACGGCGACGACGACGGTCTTGGTCATCTTGTCGCTGACGACCAGGCCCTCACGGACCTTGCGGAAACCACGCTCGTCCGCCGTGGCGGTCTCGGAGGTCTCCTGCGAGGAGTTCTCGGTCTCGTCTGCCACTGCCCTCACGCCTTCGTCGCGTCGTCGTCAGCCGCGCCGGCGGCCAGCGCCGGATCGTCGGTGATGCCCAGCTCGCGTTCGCGCATCACCGTGTAGATCCGGGCGATGTCACGCCGCACGACACGCAGCCGGCGGTTGTTGCTCAGCTGCCCGGTCGCCGCCTGGAACCGGAGGTTGAACAGCTCCTCCTTGGCCTCCCGAAGCTTGTCGACGAGGTCCTCGCCGGACAGGCCGCGCAGCTCGTCCGCGGTAGCGACAGCCATCACGCACCACCTTCACGAACCACGAAACGGCACTTCATCGGCAGCTTGTGGATGGCTCGTCGCATCGCCTCGCGAGCCACCGGCTCGGCGACTCCCGACAGCTCGAACATCACGCGTCCGGGCTTGACGTTGGCGACCCACCACTCGGGCGAACCCTTACCGGAACCCATCCGGGTCTCGGCCGGCTTCTTGGTCAGCGGGCGGTCCGGGTAGATGTTGATCCAGACCTTGCCACCACGACGGATGTGCCGGGTCATGGCGATACGGGCCGACTCGATCTGGCGGTTCGTCACATAGGCCGACTCGAGGGCCTGGATGCCGTACTCGCCGAAGGTGACCCGCGTGCCGCCCTTGGCCGCACCGGTGCGCCCGGGGTGGTGCTGCTTGCGGTGCGCGACCTTCCGAGGAATCAGCATGATCTACTCCTCCGCCTTCTCCGACGTGCCCGCGGCCGGCGTGGCGGCCGTCTCGGCGACGGTGGCGGTCGTGTCGGTGGTGGCCTCGCTCGCCGCCGCGGTCACGGTCGCCTCGGGGGCGGCGGTGGCGGTGGCGGTGGTCGTCTCGGTCCCGGTCGCCTCGGCGGCGGTGGTCTCCGCCGGTGCCGCGTCGGTGCCGGTGCCGGCGGCCTCGGTGGCCGGCGCGTTACCGCCGCCACGTCCGCCCCGACGCTCGTTGCGGGCGGCGGCGCGACCGGCGTCCGTCCCACCCTGGGTGGTACCGGACGAACCCGAGCGCGGCCCGCGGCGCGGCCGGTCCCGACGGGTCTGGCGCAGCAGCGCGTCCTGGGCCTCGCGCTCGGCGCGGCTCTGCACGATGTCGCCCTTGTAGATCCAGACCTTGACGCCGATCCGACCGAAGTTCGTCCGGGCCTCGTAGAAGCCGTAGTCGATGTCCGCACGCAGCGTGTGCAGCGGCACCCGACCCTCGCGGTAGAACTCCGAACGGCTCATCTCGGCGCCGCCCAGGCGACCGGAGCACTGCACCCGGATGCCCTTCGCGCCGCCCTTCATCGCGGTCTGCATCGCCTTGCGCATCGCGCGGCGGAAGCTGACCCGGCTGGACAGCTGCTCGGCGACGCCCTGGGCCACGAGCTGCGCGTCCACCTCGGGGTTCTTCACCTCGAGGATGTTGAGCTGCACCTGCTTGCCGGTGAGCTTCTCGAGGTCACCGCGGATGCGGTCGGCCTCGGCGCCCCGGCGACCGATGACGATGCCCGGGCGGGCGGTGTGGATGTCCACCCGCAGCCGACCCTGGGTGCGCTCGATGTCGACCCGGCTGATCCCGGCCCGCTCCATGCCCCGCGACATCATCTTGCGGATCTTCACGTCCTCGCCGACGTACGCCTTGTACAGCTTGTCGGCGTACCAACGGGACGTGAACTCCGACGTGATGCCAAGTCGGAACCCGTGCGGGTTGACCTTCTGCCCCACTACCGGGCCCTCCTAGTCGTCTTGGCACCCCGGCCGGCCGCGGCGAGCGGCTCGCGGCTTTCCACCACGACGGTGATGTGGCTGGTGCGCTTGCGGATCCGGTAGGCCCGGCCCTGGGCGCGGGGCCGGATGCGCTTGAGCGTCGGCCCCTCGTCCACGTAGACCTCGGCGACCCACAGTGTGGCCGGGTCGAGGCCGTTGTTGTTCTCGGCGTTCGCGGCGGCGCTGGCGACGACCTTGTAGACGTCCTCGCTGGCCGCCTGGGGGGCGAAGCGCAGGATGTCGAGGGCCTCGCCGACCGAGCGGCCGCGCACCAGGTCGATGACCCGGCGCGCCTTCATCGGGGACACCCGCACGTACCGGGCGGAGGCCTTGGCCCCCGGCAGGCCGGCGCGGCTCAGGCCGTCGACGAGATCGTCAGCCACGACGTGACCTCCGGTCCTCCTTGACGTGCCCGCGGAAAGTCCGGGTCGGGGCGAACTCGCCGAGCTTGTGGCCGACCATGCCCTCGGTGATGAACACCGGGACGTGCTTGCGGCCATCGTGCACGGCGATCGTGTGCCCCAGCATGTCGGGGATCACGGTCGAGCGGCGCGACCAGGTCTTGATGACGTGCTTGGTGCCCTTGGAGTTCTGCACGTCCACCTTCTTGAGCAGGTGGTCGTCGACGAACGGGCCCTTTTTCAGACTGCGTGGCATGGCTGTGTCTCCTCCTTCCTGCTCAGATCAGGTGGGACGACGGGTGGCTCACGGTAACCGTGATCCGGATGGGTGAGGTCACTACCGCCGCCTGTTCTGCTTGCGCCGACGCACGATCATCGCGTCGGAGGCCTTCTTGTGGGCGCGGGTGCGGCCCTCCGGACGACCCTTCGGGTTGACCGGGTGACGACCACCGGAGGTCTTGCCCTCACCACCACCGTGCGGGTGGTCGACGGGGTTCATCGCCACACCGCGGACGGTGGGACGACGGCCCTTCCAGCGCATCCGGCCGGCCTTGCCCCAGTTGATGTTGCTCTGCTCGGCGTTGCCGACCTCGCCGACGGTCGCCCGGCAGCGCACGTCGACGTTGCGGATCTCGCCCGAGGGCATCCGCAGCTGAGCGTACGGTCCGTCCTTCGCGACGAGCTGCACGCTGGCACCGGCGCTACGGGCGATCTTGGCGCCGCCGCCGGGGCGCAGCTCGATGGCGTGGATCACGGTACCGGTCGGGATGTTGCGCAGCGGCAGGGCGTTGCCGGGCTTGATGTCGGCGCCGACCCCGGAGCTCACCTGGTCGCCCTGCTTGAGCTTGACCGGGGCGATGATGTAGCGCTTCTCGCCGTCGGCGTAGTGCAGCAGTGCGATCCGGGCGGTGCGGTTCGGGTCGTACTCGATGTGCGCGACCTTGGCCGGCACCCCGTCCTTGTCCCGGCGGAAGTCGATGAGCCGGTAGGCCCGCTTGTGGCCGCCGCCCTGGTGCCGGGTGGTGATCCGGCCGTGGGCGTTGCGACCGCCCTTGGAGTGCAGCGGGCGGACCAGCGACTTCTCCGGGTGGTCCCGGGTGATCTCGACGAAGTCGGCCACGCTCGAGCCACGACGCCCTGGCGTCGTCGGCTTGTACCTACGAATACCCATGGCTTCCTACCGTCCCTGGCCCGTCGAGGACGCACCCGCGGACGCGACGCAGCGCGCGCGCTCAGGCACCGGGGCCTCCGAAGATCTCGATCGTGTCACCGGGAGCAAGACTCACCAGGGCCCGCTTGGTCGCGGACCGCTGTCCCCAGCCGTGCTTGGTCCGCTTGCGCTTGCCCTGCCGGTTGATGGTGTTCACCCGCAGGACCCGCACGCTGAAGATCTGCTGGACGGCAAGCTTGATCTGGGTCTTGTTCGCGTCCGGGTGGACGATGAAGGTGTAGACGTTCTCGTCGAGCAGGCCGTAGCTCTTCTCCGAGACGACCGGCCGCAGGATGACGTCACGCGGGTCGGGAATCACTTGTTCTCCTCCGCCCCGGCCACGGTCCGCGGGGCCGGCCGGCTGTTGCGCTCGAGGAACGCGGCCAGCGCCTCCTCGGTGAAGACGACGTCGTCGCTGACCAGGACGTCGTAGGTGTTGAGCTGACCCGGGTCGAGCAGGTGCACCGTCTCGACGTTGCGCAGGCTCTTCCAGGTCAGTTCCTCGGAACGGCTGACGACGACGAGCACCCGGCGGGTGTCGGCGATCGTGCGCAGCGCCGTCACGGCGGACTTCGTCGACGGCTTCTCACCGGTGACCAGCGAGGCGACGACGTGCACCCGGTTGTTGCGGGCCCGGTCAGAGAGCGCACCGCGCAGCGCGGCGGCCTTCATCTTCTTGGGCGTGCGCTGGTCGTACTTGCGCGGCGTCGGGCCGTGCACCACGCCACCGCCGGTGAACTGCGGCGCCCGCAGTGAGCCCTGCCGGGCGCGCCCGGTGCCCTTCTGCCGGTACGGCTTGCGGCCACCGCCGCGCACCTCGCCACGGGTCTTCGTGTCGTGGGTGCCCTGGCGGGCAGCCGCGAGCTGGGCGACCACGACCTGGTGGATCAGCGGAACGTTCAGCGTCACGTCGAACACGCCGCCGGGCAGCTCCACGCTGCCGCCGCCGTAGACCTCGACCGTGCGGGTCGTGGTGTCCGAGGTGGTCGCATCCGACTCGGATGCGGTCTGGACCGCGGTCATGCCGAGACCTCCTCGCCGCTACCGGCCGCGACCGGGGTGAAGTCGCCGGGCGCCGGGCGCTTGGCCGCGCTGCGCACGAAGACCAGACCGCCGTCGGGGCCGGGAACCGCGCCCTTGACCAGCAGGAACCCACGCTCGGTGTCGACGGCGTGGATGGTGAGCCCCGGCGTGGTGGTACGTGCGTGGCCCATACGACCGGCCATCCGCAGACCCTTGAACACGCGACCGGGGGTGGCGCAGCCGCCGACCGAACCCGGCGAACGGTGTTTGCGCTCGACGCCGTGCCCGGCGCCCAGGCCCTTGAAGCCGTGGCGCTTCATGACACCGGCGAAGCCCTTGCCCTTGGAGGTGCCGGTCACGTCGACGACCGTGCCGACGGTGAACACCTCGGTGCTCAGCTCCTGGCCGGCCTCGTACCTGGTCGCGTCCGCGGTGCGCAGTTCGACCAGGTGACGCCGCGGGGTGACGCCGCTGGTGGCGAAGTGCCCGCGGGTCGGCTTGTTGATCCGACGCGGGTCGATCTCGCCGTAGCCGAGCTGGACGGCCGCGTAGCCGTCGGATTCAGGCGTCTTGACCTGCGTGACAACGTTGGGTCCGGCCTTGATGACGGTGACCGGCACGACGCGGTTGTTCGCGTCCCATACCTGGGTCATCCCGAGCTTCGTGCCCAGGAGCCCTCTGTAGTTGCGGATGAGCATGACTGCGCCGGCCCCTCTTACAGCTTGATCTCGATGTCGACGCCGGCGGGCAGGTCGAGGCGCATGAGCGAGTCGACCGTCTTCGGCGTCGGGTCAAGGATGTCGATCAGCCGCTTGTGCGTCCGCATCTCGAAGTGCTCGCGGCTGTCCTTGTACTTGTGCGGCGACCGGATGACGCAGTAGATGTTCTTCTCCGTCGGCAGCGGCACCGGTCCCGCGACCTGCGCACCCGTCCGGGTCACCGTCTCGACGATCTTCCGCGCCGAGCTGTCGATGACCTCGTGATCATAGGCCTTGAGCCGAATGCGGATCTTCTGTGCCGCCATGGTGGGCTTCGCCTGTCCTGTCTGTCTCGTTCGGCCGGTACCGCTACCGGGTCACCGCCCGTAGATCTCCGCCGCGCCGGGGGGCGCGGGGCGCCCGCCGCCGGCGGTGCGGGAATCTGCCGGTCTACCGCTGTCTCGTACCGGTCCCCCGCCGACGAAGTCGACGGCTCGGCCCGGGCTGGCAGTGCTGCTGTGCCGGGTGGGTGGGTCCGCACTCGCGGACCCACCCACCCGCCGTACTACTTGAGAACCTTCGTGACCTGGCCCGCGCCGACGGTCCGGCCACCCTCGCGGATGGCGAAGCGCAGACCTTCCTCCATGGCGATCGGCTGGATCAGCTCGACCGTCATCTCGGTGTTGTCGCCCGGCATGACCATCTCGGTACCGTCCGGGAGGGTCACGACGCCGGTGACGTCCGTGGTGCGGAAGTAGAACTGCGGGCGGTAGTTCTTGAAGAACGGCGTGTGGCGGCCGCCCTCGTCCTTGTTCAGGATGTAGACGCGAGCCTCGAACACCGTGTGCGGGGTGATCGACTTCGGCTTCACGACGACCTGGCCGCGCTCGACGTCCTCACGCTTGATGCCGCGAAGGAGGAGTCCGACGTTGTCGCCGGCCTGGCCCTCGTCGAGCAGCTTGCGGAACATCTCGACACCGGTGACGGTCGTGGTGGTCGTCTCCGGCTTGATGCCGACGATCTCGATCGTCTCGCTGACCTTGACGATTCCACGCTCGATGCGGCCGGTGACAACAGTGCCACGACCGGTGATCGTGAAGACGTCCTCGATCGGCATCAGGAACGGCCGGTCGATCTCACGCACGGGCTCGGGGATCGACTCGTCGACCGCCGCCATGAGCTCGAGCAGCTTGGCGCCCCACTCCTTGTCACCCTCCAGCGCCTTGAGCGCGGAGACGCGGATGACCGGGACGTCGTCGCCGGGGAACTCGTACGAGCTGAGCAGCTCGCGGACCTCGAGCTCGACGAGCTCGAGGATCTCCTCGTCGTCGACCATGTCGGCCTTGTTCAGCGCGACGACGATGTAGGGCACACCGACCTGACGAGCGAGCAGCACGTGCTCCTTCGTCTGCGGCATGGGGCCGTCGGTCGCGGAGACCACCAGGATCGCGCCGTCCATCTGCGCGGCACCGGTGATCATGTTCTTGATGTAGTCCGCGTGACCCGGGCAGTCGACGTGCGCGTAGTGACGCGAGTCGGTCTGGTACTCGACATGCGCGATCGAGATCGTGATGCCGCGGGCCTTCTCCTCCGGCGCCTTGTCGATCTGGTCGAACGGCGTGAAGGGGTTGAGGTCCGGGTATGCGTCGTGCAGGACCTTGGTGATCGCAGCGGTCAGCGTGGTCTTGCCATGGTCGATGTGACCGATGGTGCCAATGTTGACGTGCGGCTTGGTCCGCTCGAACTTCTGCTTCGCCACGGGTGTCCCTCCAAGGACGGGTGGTGTCGTGCTGTGTTGTCGTCAGGTGGGGGTGTTGCTCACGCCGCGGAGACGGTCACTCCCCCCGCGCCTTGGCGATGATCTCCTTGGCGACGTTCGCGGGAACCTCGGCGTAGGAGTCGAACTGCATCGAGTAGCTGGCCCGGCCGGACGTCTTCGACCGCAGGTCGCCCACGTAGCCGAACATCTCCGACAGTGGAACCGTGGCTCGCACGATGCGCGACCCGCCGCGCTCCTCCATCGCCTGGATCTGACCACGCCGCGAGTTCAGGTCGCCGATCACGTCACCCATGTGGTCCTCGGGCGTCGTGACCTCGACGGCCATCAGCGGCTCGAGCAGAACCGGATCGGCCTTGCGGGCCGCGTCCTTGAAGACCATCGATCCGGCGATCTTGAACGCGAGCTCCGAGGAGTCCACGTCGTGGTACTGGCCGTCCAGGAGGGTGACCTTGACGTCGACCAGCGGGTAGCCGGCGAGCACGCCGAACTCCATGGCCTCCTGGCACCCGGCGTCCACCGAGGGGATGTACTCCTTGGGGATGCGACCGCCGGTGACCTTGTTCTGGAACTCGTACCCGCCGCCGTCACCGCCGGAGGGCTCGAGGCTGATGATCACACGAGCGTACTGGCCGGAGCCGCCGGTCTGCTTCTTGTGCGTGTAGTCGACCTTCTCCACCTTGCGGCGGATGGTCTCCCGGTACGCGACCTGCGGCTTGCCGACGTTCGCCTCGACGCTGAACTCGCGGCGCATCCGGTCGACCAGCACGTCAAGGTGCAGCTCGCCCATACCCGCGATGATCGTCTGGCCGGTTTCCTCGTCGGTGCGGACCTGGAAGGTCGGGTCCTCCTCGGCGAGCCGCTGGATCGCGGTGCCCAGCTTCTGCTGGTCGGCCTTGGTCTTCGGTTCGATCGCGACGTGGATGACCGGAGCCGGGAACGTCATCGACTCCAGGATCACCGGCGCGGTCGGGTCGCAGAGCGTGTCACCGGTGGTGGTGTTCTTCAGCCCCACCACGGCGACGATCTGGCCCGCGCCGACACCGTCGCGGTCCTCCCGGTGGTTGGCGTGCATCTGCAGGATGCGCCCGATGCGCTCCTTGCGGTCCTTGGTGGAGTTCAGGACCGGGGAGCCACCGTTGATCCTGCCGGAGTAGACCCGGATGTAGGTCAGCTTGCCGACGTACGGGTCACTCATGATCTTGAAGGCGAGCGCGGAGAACGGCTCGCTCTCACTGGGCTCCCGGCGGACCTCGGCGGCCTCGTCGCTGACCGAGTGGCCAACCGTGGCACCGATGTCGAGCGGGTTCGGCAGGAAGTCGACCACCGCGTCCAGCATCGGCTGGACACCCTTGTTCTTGAACGCCGACCCGCACAGCACCGGGTTGATCTTGCTGGCGAGCGTGGCGCGCCGCAGCGCGGCCACGAGCTGCTCCTCGGTGGGCTCCTCGCCCTCGAGGTAGAGCTCCATGAGCTCGTCGTCGTTCTCGGCGACGGTCTCCACCAGCTTGTCGTGCCATTCCTGCGCGGCCTCGGCGTGATCGGCCGGAATGTCGACGGAGTCGTACGACGCGCCCTTGTCCTCCGACTGCCAGAGGAGACCCTTCATCCGGATCAGGTCGATGACGCCGCGGAAGTCCGACTCCACACCCCAGGGGAGCTGGATGACGGCGGGCGTCGCGTCAAGCCGGTCGACCATCATGTCGACGCAGCGGTGGAACTCCGCGCCGACCCGGTCCATCTTGTTGACGAAGGCGATCCGCGGGACGTCGTAGCGGTCGGCCTGCTTCCAGACCGTCTCGCTCTGCGGCTCGACCCCGGCGACGGCGTCGAACACCGCGACCGCACCGTCAAGGACCCGCAGCGAGCGCTCCACCTCGACGGTGAAGTCGACGTGGCCAGGCGTGTCGATGATGTTGATGGTGTGGTCGCGCCAGATACAGGTGGTGGCGGCGGAGGTGATGGTGATCCCCCGCTCCTGCTCCTGCTCCATCCAGTCCATCGTGGCGCCACCCTCGTGGACTTCACCGATCTTGTAGTTCACACCGGTGTAGAAGAGGATGCGCTCGGTGGTGGTGGTCTTGCCCGCGTCGATGTGGGCCATGATCCCGATGTTGCGGGTCCTGGCCAGGGAGGAGTCTGCGTCAGAAGGCATCTCGAGCTACCAACGGTAGTGGGCGAAGGCCTTGTTGGACTCCGCCATCTTGTGGGTGTCCTCCCGGCGCTTCACGCTGGCGCCGAGACCGTTGCTCGCGTCGATGAGCTCGTTCATCAGCCGCTCGGTCATCGTCTTCTCGCGACGAGCTCGGGAGTAGCCGACGAGCCAGCGCAGCGCGAGGGTCGTGCTACGACCGGCCCGCACCTCCACCGGCACCTGGTAGGTGGCGCCACCAACACGGCGGCTGCGCACTTCCAGCGTGGGCTTCACGTTGTCCAGCGCCCGCTTGAGTGTGACGACCGGGTCGTTACCGGTCTTGTTCTTCGCACCCTCAAGCGCGCCGTACACGATGCGCTCGGCGACGGACTTCTTGCCGCTCATCAGCACCTTGTTCACCAGCGCGGTCACCAGCGGCGACCCGTATACCGGGTCGACGACGACGGCGTGCTTGGGCGCGGGCCCCTTGCGCGGCATCAGCCCTTCTCCTTCTTCGCGCCGTAACGGCTGCGAGCCTGCTTGCGGTTACGGACGCCCTGCGTGTCGAGGGCGCCACGAACGATCTTGTAGCGGACACCCGGCAGGTCCTTCACTCGGCCGCCACGCACGAGGACGATCGAGTGCTCCTGCAAGTTGTGGCCGACGCCCGGGATGTAGGCGGTGACCTCGATCCCGCTGTTCAGCCGGACACGTGCCACCTTGCGCAGCGCGGAGTTCGGCTTCTTCGGAGTGGTCGTGTAGACGCGGGTGCACACACCACGACGCTGAGGGCTCCCCTTGAGTGCCGGGGTCTTGGTCTTCTCGACCTTGTCCTGCCGGCCCTTGCGGACCAGCTGCTGGATCGTGGGCAACGCCGCTCCCGTTCCTGTCACGCCTCGTCGTACTGCCTTGGGCAACCAGACCGGTACCCGGCCTACCTGCATGTCCGCCTGCGCCCTGCACCCGAGCTGCCGGGAATCACCCCGATACCGCCTGGTGTCGTCTGCTGACTCCGACCGGTTCCCCGACCCACGCGGTCGGGTGTGTCGCACCCTCCGACCGTGCGAATCCAGCAAAAGGATCCAGCTACGGTGTGGAAAGCACGCCTAACCCGCCCAGCCGCGTCGCGGAACCGAGCCCGACAGTCGCCGACGGCCGCCTGAGCGCTGGCATTTCACCAGCCTGCTCGGCACCACGGCGCCACATCGAAGTACGGGACGCACGCCAGAGCCACGCGGGCTCCGGCCACAGGCGTCAACAGTACTCCACGGCTGCACCGGGTGTCGAACAGGGTGCCGCCCGACCTCCGGCGCAGACACCGACATGCCCGCCGCGACAGGATCGCGGCTGGTGAGGAGCCTGGCGAACACCAAGAGCCAGCAATCCACTACCCGCATCACGGGGCGGCCGGACTCTTACGCCATCAGCACCAGGAGGACAGACACTCTGTTAGCTCGCGGCCGACCAGCGGCCGGCCCAACAGCCAACCAGCAGTCGCTGGCACGCTGTACCAGACAGCACGATACCGGCAAACGAGGGGCCGCGGAACATGTCTGACCCAGTCGAGGCAAGGCCGACGGGCGCACCGCGGCCGACACGCGCGCGGATCCTGGCCGCGCAGGGCAGCATCGTTCCCGATCTGCTCGCCCCGCGAACCGTGGTGCTGCTCTGCGGCATCAACCCGTCCCTGGAGTCCGGGGCGACCGGCTTCCACTTCGGCACCCCGAGCAATCGGCTCTGGCCGGCCCTGCAGCTGGCCGGCTTCACCCCACGTCGCCTGCACCCGAGCGAGACCGGTGAGCTGACCAGCCGTGGCATCAGCATCACCAACCTGGTCCAGCGCTCGACGGCCCGCGCCGACGAGATCGACGACGCCGAGATCCGCGCCGGCATACCCCGCCTCACCGCCCTGGTCGAACGGATCGAACCGGATTTCGTCGCCTTCCTGGGTCTGGCCGCCTATCGGGTCGGTTTTCGCCGTCGCCAGGCCAGGGTGGGCCGCCAACCCGAGCGTCTCGGGTCCGCCGGGATCTGGCTGCTGCCCAACCCCAGTGGGCTCAACGCCCACTACCAGCTTCCCGACCTGGCAAGGGCCTACGGCGAGCTACGCCAGGCCGCCTACCCGCAGCCTTCCTGAGCCCCTGGGGCGATGTCCCCACCCCAGGGGACGAGAACTGGCAGTTCGGCTGTCAGGGGCCCCGGGAGCAGCCCTGCGGTCGGCGTCCAGAAGTCGTCGCCGGGTGGGGCCTCGAGCCGTCGGCGCTGCCCGCCGACGTCGAGGGCCAGTCGCCAGGAGTGCAGCAGCGCCCGTCCGGTGGCGGCGCGGTCGAACAGGGGATCACCGTCGATCGGATGACCGATCCAGGCCAGGTGGACGCGGATCTGGTGGCGGCGCCCGCTGACCGGGGTGGCCGCCAGCAGCGTGAACTCGCCGCCCTCCCAGACCCGGACGAACGTCGTGACGGAAGGGTAGACCCGGACATGGTCGAACACCGCCCCCGACCGCACCGTCCAGCGCAGCGCGTCACCCGCCGGCTCGGCGAGGATGTCGGCGCGGTTGGCGGCGATGCGGACCCGGTTCTTGCGCCCCACGCTGAGCGGAAGGTCGATGATGCCGGCCACGGGCAGACCGCGGGTCCGGGTGAGCGCCAGATAGCACTTGTCGACGGTGCGCCGGGCGAACTGGCGGGTCAGGTCACCGTGAAAGCGTAGTTCGCGGGCGAACAGGATCAGCCCCGAGGTGACCTTGTCGATGCGGTGGACGGGGAAGAGCTCCTCGCCCAGCGCCGCGGCCAGGCGGACGAGGTCGGTGTCGTGGCGCTCCCCCATGACCGAGATCCCGGCGGGCTTGTCGAGCGCCAGCATCGTCTCGTCCTCGTGCACGAGGTGCCGCGCGCGCAGGCTCGCCCAGGTCCCCGTCTCCGCTGCCAAGGTCCCCACTCCTGTTCCCCTACGTGACGGCTTCCCACCACATGACGGCTTCCCACCACGTGACGACGGCGGCCCGGTTCCCTCCGGGGAGAGAACCGGGC